>PIXS01000397.1 GCA_003096255.1 Candidatus Bathyarchaeum sp.
GTCTTAGCTGTTTGGCATTAAAGTTGTTTTTGTTTTAGTTGTAGTTGTGGTTGCCGTAGGGTGGGGGTGGTTTTGGTTGTGTTGGTGCTTGGTTTTTTGGTTTGGGTTGTGTTTTGGTTGCTGTTTGGGTGTTTGTTTTCTTTCTCGGGGTGTAAATGTATGTTGGTTTTTTCGGTTGTGGTTGTGGGTGTATGTTGAGTGTCATTCTCGCAGCTTTATAAAGGGGTCAATTAAACGCGATAGGTACACCTTCTAAACCATTAAACACCATATAGCCTGCTCCTATCTAGGTTTCAAGCCCCAACCTCATACATCGCTTAATAGTATTTTTCCGCCAACGCTTTAGCTTTCTCGTAATCTTCTTCGCTTTGTTCCGATGACTGGCTATCCTCGATTACTTTTTCTTTGCTTTTCTTTTTATTTTTCTCCTCTTCTTTCTGAGCGGTTCTCTGAGCTTTTTCAATATAATTTTTGAGTTCTCTGTCTTTCATGCGTTTTTCAGACAAAGTTTCAGGTGCATACAACAACGGTAGAACCGCTAAGAAAAGAAACACACTAGCAAAAGAGAATATGGGCAAATCCTTTATGTCGGGGACATAAAAGGCAAACGCCATTCTAAGAAAGCTGGAAAATACGTAGGGAACAGCGCCCAAGAAGTATAGTTTATCACTCGATTTTGAATGTGCCAAATCGCCCCAAATTACCAGCAGAAAAATTATGTTAAAGATTCCCCATGCTATACCATCAGATATGACATAAAAGTACCCAGATATTCCGATATTTGGAGAAAGCCCTAAGACGGCATAGCCAATCCCTAGCATAACAAAGGCGATAATTGTTAAGCGTTTACGGCCAAATATGTCAGCGATGAATCCGCATACCACAGCGGTGATCGCCATGATTACGTTTTCGAGTATGTAAATAAGAAATATGTAGGTTTCACTTGAATCAAAAAGAGCATTCTGAATTGGAACTGTCATGTAATTGACAAGTGATAACATAGCCCATGCGATAAAATAGAATATGACTGCTCTGTTCCCTAAGATGTCCCTGTAAGTAAGCTTAGAACTGTGAATCTGCTCTTTTCTTTCCTTAAACGCGTGGAAAACCAAAAAACCAGTCAGTCTAATAGCTGCGAGAACCAAGAAAGCCGTAACCACATCGTTTATGATAAATGCTCCAAGAATAGAGAAAAGTAAACCTATCACCAAAAAAGTAATTCCTCCAATCTTGCCCCGATTCTCTGTTGAAGTGTTAGCGGAGAAATACCCCATCACAACAGGCATTCCAATTCCAAAATAGGCGCCGAAAAGAACTGAAATTGCCAACACACTGATGTAGTTTGTGCGGTCAAGTAGTAGTGGTAAAAGGGAGAGGAAAATTCCACTTAGCATCCAGATGTCTAAAAATTTTACACGTTCTTTGAACTTATCTACGATAAAGGAACCCACGAAGGCTAAAAGTGCAATGGAAACGGCGTTCAATCCGAAAACTAAGATTGTTGCTGGGCTCAAAATTAACTGATCTGTTAAAAATCCGAGTGTTTTGAAGACTAATAAGTACCATACAAAAGCATTGCCTACTAGCAAGACATTATTTATTGTTAGTTTTAGACGTGGCTTGCTGGCTCCTAGAGGCAATGTCTAAGCTCCTACATGGTTGTGTTTATGATGTTTTGGATTAAAAGTATTGAGGAGCACTAAACCAGATTCTGGCTATTCAGTTTTGTAGGAAAGCCTTTTATGTATACTTGTACAACAGTTGAACAGAGGAGTTAGTGCTATGAAGGCAAACAACAAAGTAATTCGCTCAAGTGGCTGGGTTTAAAACAAACTATTCAGCTAAAGCATGAAAGAAGAGCTGACGTTACTGCGTTTAGCTCCTTCCATGTTTCTTTGTCGAGTTCCTTTAGTCTATTTAGTTTCTTCTTTAAATTTTTCGACAGGGCTTCTATAAAGGCATTCACTTCAGGTGTGTCAAAGACTAGTTCGCCTATTTTTTCTAAGGTGCCTGCATTAGTCAAGTCCTTCTTTAAAAGTGGCACAAGGGTTTTTCGATATTCGGGGTTTTGAAGAGCATAAATTAGAGGCAAAGGAGCACATTCATTTTTTAGGCGATGAGACAATTCTGTAGGATCAAATATGTCTGCGCACTCGTCAGAAATAAGTGAGATAATACCATACGCTTTTCCGTATTCACCAAGTTTTTCGATAACATCAGGGTCCGCACCCGCAACTAAGCCGCCTATTTTCATTGTTAGCTCCGGAACAACTGCTTTCAAACTAATTATTTTATAAAACTCCTTGGGCGGTAGGTCTAGATGTGTTCTCAAATTGTTCTCAAAAGTTTCAGCCATAGAAATATCTTTTATAGCCTTAGATACCAAGCGCCTGATTTTATGCTCTTGAACTTCAGAAAGTTTTTTGCACTCACAATATAGTAGCGTTACACCATCAACCAGCAAAATGTCGCCAGCTAACACTGCGGCATCTTCACCAAACTTGCCAAAAACTGTAGGTTTAGGTCCTTTCATGGTGGATTTATCAATGACATCATCATGCAAGTCAGCCGCTCCAGTTATCAGCACTATAGCTCGCCCAAAAGGTATGGCTTGCTCTATTTTTCCTCCAGCTGCTTTGCAGGACATTACAACAAGTGCAGGGAAAACAGGCAGGGTATTGTTAAGAGTTACTTTCGAGAAATGCCTGAGTGACTGTGAAATTACGTCTTTGCCTTTGTTTGATTGAATTATTAGTTGTCTGGCTTCTTTTAGGGCAACTCCGCCATTTTCATTGAAAATCTTTTTCATCTGACGAATTAGTGCTTGGTTTGAGGACATTCAGATCAAAATACAATGTTTATAATGTAAAATATTTGGTTTTGGGAAAAAATATGTGATGGGAATTTTAAACCCATCCGGATGAAACTGGTTTTCCTCTAATGATTTTTTTGTTCATATTTTTCACCTCTTTACCTTACCCCTTGTTACCGTAAACTCCTAAGCCAAGTAGCTGCCTATCCAGGCGAGCACTTGGGATGTGTCAAGTCTTGTGTGGTAGCTGACGCCGTTGCAGTTTGCGCTTGAAACAAACGCGTTAAGACCCACAACAACGTCTACTCCGTTATCGTTGTAGATTACTGGACCGCCTGAGTCACCATAAGCGATTCCGCCTTTGCCTTGTGCACTGTTGGCGGTTAATTTCATGTAAAGGTCGCTGCCTTTAAAGGTGGATGGCAGGAGTTCGGCTTGGGCGCTGTTACGTGAGACTGTGCCGACCCAAGTGTTGTGTGGTTGGATCTGGGTTTGCATACCGTACCCGATAATTTTCAAGGTTGTTTTTGAGGTTAGTGTATCTGTAAATCCAACTTCGGGCAAAACTGGGAACTCTGTCACTTCGGTGATTGGCTCCTCAAACTGGATCAAAC
>PIXS01000398.1 GCA_003096255.1 Candidatus Bathyarchaeum sp.
AAGCTATGATGAAGCAAAAACCGAGAAAAGTTTCTATCATGTCCAGGTTAACAAGAACGGCAAACCGAAACTTGAACGAATACAGCTGGAGACTCCCCGCAAATTCGTTATTCTGGAGCAAACCTACACTGGTTTAACTCCATCAAAAATCACTGCGGAAGTGGCGCAGCTAGTTGAAGAGAATGATGAACCCGAAGCCATCATCGTTCCCGTAATCAAAGGGGTGCTGCCTGCTGAGGCTACACGGGGAGAAATCGACCTCGCAAAAATCAGAAACGCTGGAAACAAGTCTCTTCTTGTTCATCCAGTTCTTCGCCTCAGAGAAACCGAAATCTCAGAGGACATAATACGCTCCATCTTCGGAAGCGACATGAAAGACATAACCACAAAAGCTTTCGAGTACTTCTTTGAAATTTTCTCCGAAAGCTACAATCGAACTGAAAGTGAGAAAATTGCTCGTCTTGCTGTTGATTTGATAAGTCCTTTGAAGGAAAAGCGGGAACTGAAGGTCAAAGAGAAGCTGGAGGAGTTTCTTTGAAGCTGGAGGCTCTTCAGTTAGAGAACATTCGTTCCCACGCCAAGACATCAATCAATTTTGTTAATGGTTTTAACTGTCTGGTGGGCGGGTTAGGTCAGGGAAAATCCACTGTTCTTTACGCATTCGATTTTGTGCTCTTCGGAGACCCCCTGGGGAGAAGCTACGACTATCTCCTCAGAGAAGGCGCTAACCACGGAAAAGTAACTGCGGTTTTTGTTCATAACGGCAGAACCTACAAAATTCAAAGAGCCCTTCACAGACGCGGAAAAGGTATCAGCCAAAACATTGACAAACTCAAATTATACCGTAGCGGCAAACCACTTGCACATACAAATAACGATGCTGTCGCCGAGGAACTGACGGCAATGAATGGATTGGACAAGAACATTTTCCGCGAAGTTATCTGGGTGCGCCAAGAACACCTCAAGGAACTGCTGGACATAACGCCAAGGCAGCGGCAAACAAAGCTGGATAAACTGTTTGGGCTTTCCGATTATGATGTGGCTTGGAGCGAACTACGCCAGTTCGAGAGAGAATATGCCGTTGAGAGGAATGTTCTTGAACAGAACCCAGACGTAATCAGCATCGACAAACTTGAGACAAAATACCACGGTGCAGTTGAAGAGTTCTCGGCAGTAACAAGTCAACTCGGAGACGCGAAGGAAAAAGTTGCCCACGCCGAGGCAGTTCTCAAAGAGGCAACCGCAAATCTTGAAGGGCTAGAAGAACTGAGAAAAATAACCGAAGAGCTGCAGAGAAGAGAGGTTAAAATCCAAACAACTATTGTCAACCTCAAGAAATGGTCCAGAGAACTGGCTGACCAAGCTGAATCAAACAAGAAGCGGCTTGATGAACTAGAAAAGCTCTTGAAGCAGATGATAACACAAGAGAAGTCCCAACGTGATGCCCTCCAAGAAGCTGGCTTGGACGCAGACACATCAATTGAGACCCTACGAGGCTATCTTTCTGATGTTGAAGAACAGTTGAGGACAATGAGCGGCGAACAGGAAGCCACAAGAAGAGAGATGGAAACATCCCAGAACAGGCTTTCAACTCTGAAAACCGAAAGCAAGTGCCCAACATGCCTGCAGGAACTCACAGGAGACTACAAGAAAAGCCTCCTCGAAAACTTTCAACAAGAAAACGCTGAAAACACAAAAAAGCTAACAGAGCTTCAGAAAAACTCAGATGAACTAAAAACTCTTCACACCACTGTCAACCGTGCCTTTTTGAATCTACAACAGCTCATCCCAAGAATAGGAGACATAAAAGCTCAGATTACCGAAAGGCAGACGCCATTAACTAAGCTCGCCGCCGACGTTGAAGCAGCACATAAACAAGAGGGAACACTTCATGAGCAGCTTAATGAAACACGGAAGGAAATCGCCAAATTTGATGTTACTGAATTGGAGTCTGCGCGAAAACTGCAAAAAACAGCTCTCACCGAACATATTAATGCTGAGAATGAACTGAAGAATTTGAAGCAGAGAAAAGCTGACATTTCGTTGCGGGTAGATGACCTTCAGGAAAGGCTGGATATTGCTCAAAAAAAGATTGACCGAAAAAAGAAAATTGTGAAGCTTCTTGGAATCGTGGACCGTATAAGGGCTGCTTACAGAAGCGTGCAACCTAAGCTAAGAGGCGAATTCGTTAAATACCTTCAGCAGACTGTGCAGCATCAGTTAGATATTCTGGTTGGAGACTTGGGGCCAGCATTGAGCCTTGAAATTGACGAAACTTACTCACCCTTTGTGTATAGTGAAAGCCACAGAAGAGATGTTTCGAATCTTTCAGGCGGAGAACGGACGCTACTCGCCTTCGCTTACCGTATTGGTTTGGGACAGTTGATTATGCAGTCAAGAACCGGTTATGGACTACACATGCTTCTTTTGGATGAACCTACTGAAAGTCTGGGAAGAGAAGACGGCTCCGTGGAACGTTTAGCCGAAGCCGTCAGCCGCCTTAAGGCCATCGAACAGATAATCGCTGTAACCCACAACGAAGACTTTGCAGAAAAAGCAGAACATGTGATACGTATCGAAAAAGAGGCTGGAGAAAGCAAAGTTTTCATAGAAAAATAACCAACATTTTGGTTAAATTTTAGGTTAAAGATGTGTTGATATCGCAAGTTTTAATATTGTCCCATTCTTCCGTAACCCATAAAAACTGAGAAGCTAATTTGGTTGTGGTGCTCTATGACAAAAAAACTTGCATTGAATCTGGTCTGTTTGGCTGTCCTAGTTGGGCTGCTCTTTTCTGCTGTTGCCTTAGCTGACGATGCCGTTGGCGTGAAAGAAGGACACTGGATAGAATATCGTGTAATTACTACAGGTGATGTTCCCGAAGGGCATGATGTAGCATGGACCAGAATGGAAGTTGTAGATGTTGAAGGACAAAATGTCAGTTTCAAAATCACTTTGACATATTCTGATAATGTTGTGCAAACGAAAAATGAGACTGTGAATCTGGAGACTGATAATATCATGGAAGGTTTCATTATTCCAGCAAACTTGGATGCTGGTGAAGACTTTGAGTCAAACGAGGGCAACCTCACAGTAAATGACGTTAAAGAGGAAACATATGCTGGTGCAAACCGAAACATAGTATTCGCAAACACTTCACAAACCCAATTCTCTTGGGACCGGTCAACAGGCGTTCTTGTTGAAGCAAACGCGTCATATCCCACTTTTGCTATCGTTACGAAAGTGGAAAGAACGAACATGTGGCAAGCTCAAATTTTTGGGATAGACCCCTTTGTTTTCAGTGTTCCGATAATTGCTATGGTGATTGCTGTTTTGGCTTTCTTCATGATTCGTAAAGTGAAGAATTAGTTTTTTGTTTTAGTTTTCTGTCTGTTCTCCAGTGACTGGTAGGGGCGGTGCCGTGGAAGCCAAAGCCCAGCCAATCCATGCTATAACAATGAGAACACCATAAACTATGATTAGGACTGGAATGATGATTGCCCATTCGCGAAGGCTTCTCTCTAGGAACGTTGCATCTTCTGGAGACAGGAAAAGCAGCCAGAAATATGCGACCATTACAACTATGCTTGTTACAAGAAATAGGGCACCTAAACTTCTGTCTCTCACTCTGTTTCACGCCTCGAACATAAGGCTTGATTTCTTTTCCTCTTAAAACTTTCTAGACAAACATCCTCCTTTTGTAAAGAAATTGAAGAACCGTCTTGTGATTCACAAAAAAGTTTGGATAGCCAGCCTCAACTCTCAAAGGTTCCTAGTCTCGTTTAGAAGAAACCTTGGAAGCTTTCTTTGCTGGCTAAGTTACTGTTTGCAGCTCAACTGTTGGTCTTGGCTCGAAATATGGACAATAAACTACGTCATCAACATATTCTCCAAGCCGAGTACAATAGACTCTCGATGATATGCTTGCTTCTCTACAAACCATACATCTGTTAGCTGAAGGCTTTCGCCTCAAAATCTCCAACTTTTTGCACACCCCAATCTAATTTCCTTAGATTGATGGTATGGACTAGAATTTTTGATAAGCGTTATGAAGCCTGAATCAATATTGAAAACAGGCTTACTCTTCAGAATACTCTTTTCTTTCTTTCAACACGAAACTGTTTTCGCCACCAGAAATAACCCGAAAATCCAGTTTCAAGTCTTCTTTGTGCAAAAACTTTCGAAGAAGCAACCGCAAACATGACCTTGAAGCTTCCTTTCCTTCCTCAAAGTCCAGAGTCACCTCTTTCTTGGTTACAGTAACAGTTCCGTCAATTTTTTTCTCAAGAAAGTCCGCCAAAGCTTTCACGCAGTCGCTGTCAAAACTTTGAAGCTCAGAAACATCCACAACAGTGCTTGACATCTTAACTTAACCTCACAACCACAAACAAAAACAAACTAGCTTTTTAGTTCTTCTCTTCTGTCCACGACTTCCATTGTGCCTGGACCTGTTCCAAGCATCGTAACTGGCACTTTTAGTTGTTTTTCGATGTTCTCAACAAAGGCTTTTGCTTCTCTTGAAACCTCGTCATAGGCTGTGACGCCTTTGCATTCAGGAAACAGCACATCAATCTTTGTTATCGTTACTTGGGTGGCTCCATTCAACATAACCGCCCGTTTCGCTAAATCAAAATCGAAGGGTGCTGCTCTTCGTTTTCTTCCAGTGTTTGTGGCGATTTCAGCCCATCCCCGCTTTTCTGCCTCTTCCCAGGAAAGTTCGCCTGGAAGGGGGCCGCCTCCAACACGGGTGTTATAGGCTTTGAACACTACAATAACGTCGTTAACTTTTGTTGGACCAACACCAACATCGGAACATGCTGCAGCAGAACAAACGTCCTTAGAAGTGCAGAAGGGGTATGTTCCGTGGAATAACGAAAGATATGTTCCTTGTGTTCCTTCTATCAGAACATTCTTTCCTTCATTGATGGCAGAGTTCACTTCAAGGGGGACATCCACCAGAAAGTCTTTGAGGTTAGGAAAGTCTTTGGCCAGTTTGGCTATTCGCATTACTCTGTCAGAGTTGCAGGGACCTGAGCCTGAACCCGTTGATTTGACTTTTTGTGCAAGAAATCCTTTCTTGTCTGCTTCCATGTGTTTAGGTTCTATTATGGCACATTGGGGGTCTATGCCCACTCTGTCTTTAACTTTTAGTGTGTTCACTTCGTTTAGGAAGATGTCTGGGTTAACTAATACTCCAGGTCCTATGAGAAGTCGGCAATCGGGAGAAGTGAAGGCACTGGGAAGCATTCTTAGCTTGTATGTTTTTCCTTCAAAAACTACGGTGTGACCCGCGTTGGGACCCACCCCCGCTCTAGCTGTTACAGCAGTTTTGTCTTTTACTGCCAAGTAGGAGATCATTTTTCCTTTTCCAGTGTCTCCGAAGAAACCACAAACTAATACTGTACAGGGCATATCTTTCGCTCCAGCATCTTCAACGTGGGCTGTGGTTCTTAAATTTTGTTGCAGTAATCGTTGATAAGTGAGAGCTAAAAACGCAGAAATACTTCTTTTGTAGAAAAACGGAGGTTGCCGTACGGGGACGCTGAAAATTTAAATGTCAAAACAGATACAACACTAAAATTAGCTGAGTTAAGGGAGACGGCTAAAAGGTAAAAAAATTGATGAGATGAGCTGCAGTTTGGATGTCTTTGAGGCTATTAAAGAAAGAAGAAGCACCAGATCATTTACTGAAGAAAATGTTTCAGATGAGGCTGTCAAGCAGTTAATAGATGCTGCCAGATGGGCTCCTTCTGCTGGCAATACACAGCCCCTAGAGTTGGTTGTTGTAAGAGATCCAGAAATCAAACGGAAACTAACTGTTGCTGCGTTTAACCAAGCGTTTATTCAAAAAGCTCCAGTGGTCTTTGTTGTCTGCACGGACACAACTCGCTCAAAGAAGGGTTACGGGAGCAGAGGCGAACAACTCTACAGCATACAAGACACGGCGGCTTCCACAGAAAACATTCTCCTGGCTGCTCACGAACTGGGATTGGCGACATGCTGGGTTGGGGCATTCAATGAAAAGGATGTTGCTAAGGCAATAAACGCACCAAAGAAGACGAAGCCAGTAGCAATTATTCCTGTGGGACATCCTGCTGAGAGACCGTCAGCTCCAAAAAGAAGAGATGCTGACGAAATTGTTCACTATGAACGGTTTTGAGGGAACCATAAAATGGGTGATGAAGGAATATTAGGAGTCAAGAAGTGGTTCAGCAGATTTGCTGTTGCCTTAGGAGGATTCCTCATATTTGTGGGAATCATAGTGATAGGTGCCTTCATCATTGGCTTCTTTGGCATGATAGACCTCAGCATCCTTGAAACCGAAAACATTCAGAACCTTTCCCTGTTGCTGTTGTTGGCAGTCGGTTTTGTTGATTTAGTTGCAGGAATTATACTCTGGCGAAGGTGATTGGTGTGAAAATCAGAAAAGTCGTAGCCACAGTAACTGGATTAGCCCAAGAGGCAATAGGCTTGTCAGCAGCAGTGTTGGCTGTGATGCTGTTTTTTGACTTTCTTGAAGTTCAGACAGTATTCAGTCTGCCCGCCGAGTTTCTGCCCTTTTATCTTCTGGTTTTAGTTCTGTTCGGTCTTTTTTCGATTGTAAGTGGCGTATTTCTGATCCGTGAAGGACGGGAGAGAACCTAAAGGAGGAACATGAAGTTGGGTACCGAGAAAAAATATGGGCTTTCCAATGCGATAATCATGGGGTTAGGCGGTGCCATAGGCTTTGAGATTTTCGCATTGCTAAACTATGCTTACTTTGATTTGGCGGGACCCAGCATGATTTCAGCCCTCCTGTTCTGTGGAATAATAAACTTGGTAACTATGTTGAGTTACAGCGAACTTAGTGCTGCCCTGCCCGAGGTTGGAGGCGAATACACCTACACCAAAGCTGCCTTCGGTGGTTTCATTTCCTTCATGGCTGGCTGTCTCAGATGGCTGGCCAGTGTATTTGGTGGAGCTCTTGCTACAGTGGTTTTCGTTGAACAGCTTGGGGTCCTATTTTCTGTGTTTGCACCGTCAATTCAGGACCTTGTTTTAGCTAACACGTCTATCTTGATTATTGGATTGATTGTTATCCTAGTTTTTTTGGCTATTCGAGGAGTAGAAGAAGCAACCACCCTCATAGTGGCAGCATTCTTAGCCATATTCGTCATCTTTCTTGCCATGAGCCTAACATACACTCTTACGCCCCAAAACATAGTACCTGAAGCCTCAGGCAGCAGTCTAGCCCTCTTCTTTGCCACTGCCGCCTACATCTTTCCCATGTTTGTTGGCATGAGGTCTCTTGTGGCTGGGGCGCCCCAGATTAAGAATCCTGGAAGAAACATTCCTGTCGCTTTGATGATAACAACGGTGCTGTTGACTGCCGTCTACTTTGCTGTTGCTTTTGTAGCTGTGGGGGCAGTTCCTTTGGAGACAACAGAGGTAGTTAATGAGCCTCTTCTTAACCTTGCAGCCAGAAACATCATGGGTCCAATTGGTGCCATCCTGTTTGCTGTGGCTGGAATAATTGCAAGTGTGTCTTCTGTGGGCACTGCCATGACTGTTCAATCCAGCATTCTTGGTGGAATGAGCAGAGACGGATACCTGCCCAAGGCGTTGCTGAGGGCTCATAGGCGGTTTGGTTCACGTTACATAGCAATTATTGCCAGTTCCTTGTTTGTGTTGTTTTTTGGTACAAGCGGAGCAGTAGAGTTTCTTGGTTACGCGGCGAGTTTCGGGTCTCTGCTTGTGTTTGCTTTGGTTAACTTGTCCCTTATTCAACTCAGAAGGAAGATGCCGCGGTTAGATAGACCCTTCAAGGCGCCCCTCTATCCCATCACGCCCATTGTAGGGATAGTCATGTCTGTCTTGCTACTATCTATACCCGTTATTCTAAGGGACGTCAACGCTGAAAGTGCACTACTGTCCAGCT
>PIXS01000399.1 GCA_003096255.1 Candidatus Bathyarchaeum sp.
AACAGCTGAAAACTAAAGGCTTACGAAGCTTTGGCGCAAAAAAAGAAGACGACTACTACCTGAAACAGGACGGCTTCTAAACAAACAGGTCTTCAATCAGCCAAACAAATTAAACGGGTTAGCGGAGCCGTTAGAAAAAATAAAAAAATAACAAAAATTAGGGATTTTACGTGTTAAAGGCTGCAATGGGGTCAGCGCTTCAAGCAGATCTCGATTGTTGAAACGTTTCGTGTTCCGTCTTCTCTTTGGAGTTCTTCAGTTCCAATCTCGATTTTCTCTAAGGTGAGATCTTTCATGAACTTGCGACGAACTATTTCAACGACATCAATTGATGTGGTGATCGCTTTTCCTCTAGCTTTCAATGTGACGTCTTTGGCTTTTGACTCATTGAAGTGTGTAATCACCGCCAAAACGTAGCTCATTGCAGGTTTGGTTCCAACATAGATTGTATTTGGGTCCTTTGACATAGGGTACACCTCCTTATTGGATTGTTCAATTTGTTTGGTTTTGCGTGTTTGGAATCAGATTCGCAAGAGACGAACCAAATTCAAACCCGTTGTTATATTTAGCGATCTGCTTTTAATTTTTGTCATAGAGATGTACCTGGAAAACCTTTGTTTCGATAACATAAAAGAGGAACCCGCCAGTGCATACAAGTATGAAACGGGCATTAATTTCAGTCCACGAAAAAACAGGCATAATAGAGTTTGCCAAAGAATTGCAAAAAATTGGTTTCACAATAGTTTCCACAGGTGGAACCCTTAAAGCACTAGAAGATGGCGGAGTTCAAGGTGTTGTTCATGTTTCTGATGTTACAGGATTTCCAGAAATATTAGACGGCAGAGTGAAAACGTTGCACCCAAAACTGATGGCAGGAATACTTGCACTACGAAACAAAAAAGAGCACATCAACGAACTTCAGAAACTCGAAGTATTGCCTGTTGATTTGGTTGTGTGCAATTTGTATCCCTTCAAGAAGGTAACAGAACAAGGAGCAGACATGAAAACCGCCCTAGAGTACATTGACATCGGCGGACCAAACATGATCCGAGCGGCTGCAAAAAACTTTCAGAACGTAGTTGTAGTTGTGAACCAAAAAAGATATGCCCAAATTGTTGACGAATACAAACAGAACGGTGATGTGAGTGTGGAAACTCGAAAAGCCTTGGCTGTGGAGGCGTTCAAAACAACTGCAGAATATGACAAGACAATCCACAGGTTCCTAGAAACATCCTGACAATTAGTTACGCTTTATATTTGATTCTGTAGAACATCTTTTGCAGGGTTGGGTTATGATAATATTTACGTGCCATGGAGGAGTTAATGACATTGGCGGAAACAAGATACTAGTCAAACTCGACAATGGCTCAATCTTTTTTGATTTTGGACTCTCGTACAGCCAAGAAGGCTTGTTTTTTGAAGAGTTTTTGCAACCCCGTTCAGGATGCAAAATTCACGACCTACTAAAACTAGGCATGCTGCCCCACATAAACGGAGTTTACAGGCAAGATGCCCTTTACCCCACAGATTTTGAGAGCTACGACTTCAAGGCAAAACAGCTCTGGAAAACAGACATACAAAGCTACGAAAACGCAGTTAAAACGGGTTCTTGGCACCCAGATGCCCTGTTTATTTCCCACGCCCACTTGGACCACTGTGGGTATGCTCCGTATCTTGGGGAGTTTCCGTTTCTATGCTCTGAAACTACAAAAAAACTGATGAACGCAATCGCTGAAATCGGCAACCTGCAAAGCCTAGACAAACAGCTTACAACAAAGAAAAACCGCGAAATGGGAACCCTGAAAACAGGATTTTTCCCAGGCGAACCCAAAGTAGGCTACGCCAAAGAGGAAAATTACAGAGAATTTCGCAACCTAGAACACAAAAAACCTCACATACTAGAAAATGGCTTAACAGTTACAGGGTTTAACGTTGACCACTCCATACCTGGTTCTATGGCTTGTCTTGCTGAAACAAAGGACGCACAGGTTCTGTACACTGGCGACGTGAGGTTCCATGGAAAGTCAGGCATAAACCTAGGAGACGAACTGGCTGGCTTGTCTCCTGACGTGATGTTTTGTGAAGGAACCCGAATTGAAAAAACGGTTCCAGACAACGAAAAACAGGTAGAAGCTGACCTAACAGACATTTTCAGCAAATGTGAAGGCTTGGCAATGGTTGGTTTCACGTGGAAAGACATTGATAGATACGAAACCGTGCGTGATGCTGCAATAAAGAGCGGCAGGATTCCGGTTTTTGACCCTAGGCTTGCGTATCTTTTGGCTAGAATTGGCAGAAGCGTGTACGAGGAAAACGCGACAGTGTTTCTTGAAAGATGCGGTTCAATGCTGTACTCTGCAGGCGATTATAGCAACTCGAAACATAAAGTAGGAGATATGGCTTTTTCCCAGTGGAGCAACAAACGGGACAACACAGTTGTAGACACAAAACATCTGCAACAGGGAGTTTCTGCCCTTGAGCTTAACGAGTCACCGTCAAGTTACGTTTTGCATCTAGACTATTTCAGGTTCAAAAACATTTTAGATTTTGAGCTGCCAAAGGGCTCTTTGTTTGTTAGGGCACAATGTGAACCGTTCAATGCTAGAATGGAGCTTTCAGAAAAACGAATGTTCAGGTGGCTAAAACAGTTCAACATAAACGCTGACAACGATTACAAGCCGCACCAGATTCATGCTAGTGGTCACGCTTCGGGTCCAGAGATTCAAGAAATGATTGATAAGATTAAGCCAAAGATGTTGGTTCCTGTGCACACAAAGCATCCTGAGAAGTTTAGGAACGCTGCAGGCACTGTAGAATGCCCAGTAGAGGGCAGGGAAATTGTTGTTAGATAGGTTTTTTAGACTCCGAAAGTCACTTTATTGGGGAGATGAAAGTTTTGAGTGAAGATTTTAGTTTGACTAAACTTAACAAACCAACAGACTGGAACAACCTTACAGTCATGGCAAAAAAGCACACTCCAATCATCGAGGCTCCAGAAACAGTTAAAGCAGATGAACCCTTTGCCGTAAAAATTAAGGTGGGTGGAATCGACGGTGTTGAGCACCCTAACAATTTGAGCCACTGGGTCAACTGGGTTGCTCTCTACGCAGGCGAAAGACTAATAGGAAAAGTGCAGTTTGGCTCGGAACTGTCAAACGGATACGTTGTCACAATGCACGTGTCCCTCAAAGAATCAGCAAACTTACGGGCTCAAGAATTCTGCAACCTGCACGGCGTCTGGGAAGGAAAAGCCAAACCAGTAAAAGTCCAGTAACCAAACGTTTTACGAAGGCTACCCAAGACAAACTTGGGACGCCATACAATTTCTACTTAAACTATAGAGTTTAAGCTTCTTCTTGTTTTCTAAAAAGCCAAAGAGAAATCACTGTAAGTAACAAATACGCTCCGCCAAAAAGTGACATCAACAGGTGAATTATTGGGTCTCCGATTAGAATTCGTGAGTCAGGGAACGGAATGAAATATGCCGCAGACAGCACACTATAGAAGATTACGCCTGCAACTTGAATAATCCAGAACATTGTTAGATTTCTGTTCATCAGTGGGTTCTCCTTCAAGTTACCCATTAAACTGGTTACAGGTTGACGTTATAAGCTTTAAGCAACTTGAAAAGTTACAAAATTAACAGGAGCCTAGATTTTACCCAAAATGTGAAATAAGCAAAAAAACAGTAAGTCTTACGCTGATGACCATGAGCGAAACAGAAACTGGAATGCCTGTAAAACTTGCTCTTCTTTCGGTTGCTTTGGCTTGGTTCTCCTTCACGTTCTACGAGTTTGCTGTTGGAATTTTTCACAGAAGCACAACATGGCCAATAGTCGTTCAGGACATTCCAGGAGAAATCGGCATGGCATTCAGAACCGCAGGCGGCTTTATAGCGGTAGTAACAGTTTTGATTTGGATTTTCAGCGTAGATTTCACAAAAAGAGAGTCAATCATGGCAATTAGGCTGATTCTTCTGTGTGAAGTAATCACGTTTCTTTCTCTGCTTCCTTCAGGACTGTTTGTGTTTATTTTCCCTGAACTTTTGTCAGAGCCAATAATGATTGTTGAGTCGTTGATACCTGTTTTGACTGAAGCAGTGTTGATTCCAATTGTTGTAATGAAACTGTTTTTTGAGTTGAGCCCAAACAGGCGCCCCAAAAATGCAATAAAGTGGGCTTTAATCACGGGCACCTGCTACATTTTTGTGATATGGCTCAACTACACGTGCAACTGGTTCGGAACAATGATAGCAAGCGGAGTAGATTATGTAACAGCGTATCCGATAAACATCTTAAGCTTCTGTGTAACTGCTTTTGGTCTTCTTGGTCTAACTTTGTATACTGTCCGTTTTGCCAAAGAATCCAGCGGAACCCT
>PIXS01000400.1 GCA_003096255.1 Candidatus Bathyarchaeum sp.
ATTCATCCTTACAGCGGTGCAGTGAGCACCTATGATTTGACTGATCTCGGTGGTCCTGGTCGAATCCTAGCCTACCGAAACGGTTGGTTCATTAGTGTTCGGGATTCCAGCGACTCAGTTGTTGACCCATACATGATGTCTCACTTCTGGAACCGCACAAGCATACAAGACAACGGATATCCAACTTACTTGTATAACTGGACTGTTATTAGCAACGACCGAAACTTCGAAGACCGAATAACCAGCAACATCAGCTACAGACTATGTCCAAGCTTCAGAGGCTCAGCCTACCCAGAAGCCAGTAAATGGAACTGGTACGGCAGATTGGGCACAGCAGACTTGGATACTGGCATCACTGTAATTACTAGACGATTCTTCGATAACGCAGTTTGGGGCGGAATGTGTGTCGGTGTAAGCCTGACTTCTGGTCAAGTGCTTTGGGAACGATACTTCGATAATGCGCCTTACAGTCCACGAACAACAGTTGCGGACCAAGGCGTTGCTGTTATCTGCTTTAACCAAGGTGAAGTAGTCGGACTAGACATGTACACAGGAGACATCCTCTGGACTAACAACGAAAACTCATACCCGTTCGGTGGATTCTGGGGCTACGACGAAGCAACAGCTTACGGAATGGCATACTTCTGGTCATACGATGGTGTTCAAGCTTTTGACCTGCACAATGGAAATGAAGTTTGGCACTATGACGACCCTGCAGTTAAGTTCGAAACAACTTACACTGGCAAGGGCGGACAAGAAGCCTACTCCTTTAACGGAAACGGTGTTGTTGCTGACGGTAAAGTCTATGCCAGAAACAGTGAACACACTGCAACTGCTCCTTACACTAGGGGTTGGAGTCTTCACTGTATCGACGCTTTCACAGGTGAAGGTATCTGGAAGTTCGGCAACCCAGCGAACCCAGGTGCAGCAGCAGACGGTTACCTGACAGCAGCAAACAGCTACGATGGATACATGTACGTGTTTGGCAAAGGTGAAAGTGAAACAACAGTAATGGCTCCTCTGAGCAACGTTGCTAAAGGTTCACCCATGACCATAACCGGAACCGTACTGGACTTGTCACCTGCTCAGCCAGGAACACCTTGTGTTTCTGAGGCTTCAATGGACACTCAGATGGACTACCTACACCTACAAAGACCAATCGACGGACTCTTCAGCAACGAAACAATCACTGGTGTTCCCGTTGCAGTTTGTGCAATTGGAGAAAACGGAGCATACTATGACCTAGGAGTTGTCGTAACTGACGGATACTACGGAACCTTTGGTCTATCATGGACACCTGAAGCAGAAGGCACCTTCAAGATCATCGCCGCCTTTGACGGTCATGATGCTTATGGTAGCTCAGCTGCAGCAACCTTCGTAACTGTTGGTCCAGCAGCAGCCGCAGGTGGAGTAATAGAGCCAGAGCACCCACTGATCAGCACTGAAGTTGCAATAGCAATAGCAGTAATCGCAATCGTAGCAATCGGCGCAGTAGCATACGTGTTCCTTCGGAAAAAACAATAAACCAAAACCACCCCTTCCCTTTTTTTTGGGAAGAAACTAAAAAAGGAATAAGGAGCTGAAAAAGGACTCACCGCGGGCAGTATGAAACGTTCTTTCTCCTTACGCTCATAAGTGGAAACGTTTCATCACTCATCAACAACCGTGGGCAGTCTTCAGCAAATCCTTATCCCTTTAATCACTTTTTTCTGGCTTGCCTCTTTTGCGCAAGAGCAACCCTTCTATCAGAAACATCCCAAAGGCAATAGCGTTTGTTGCTATCAGGTAAAACATTGCAAGGTTTGGAACTTCTCCAATGGCGACGTATTGAGCAATGATAACGGCTTCAACGATGACTATGCCTAAAAAAAAGAGGGAATAGCACATCAGTCTTGGCACTAAGTTGTTGCCAATCCAGACGTGCCCGCTGATGCTGGTTTTTTCTTTAACTATGTATTCGCCTGCTGCGTTTTTTTCCAGTAAACCAGAGTTTTCCAGTTTCTGCAGATGCCAGTAAGCTACGCTTGGGCTGCTCAGGTTTGCGCCTCTCATTACTTCTCGGGGTCCTACGGGTTTGCCTTTTTTGACCACATATGAGTAAACGTTCAGTGTTGTTCCTTCTGGCTCTGGAGTTTCTGTGGTCACTTTCAGTTCCTCGGCTCAATGAATACTTCTGCGCCAAACTCGTCCATCATAAACATTTGGTCGTCAGACAGCACAGTGTTGTAAAGGTAGCCTTGGGGAGTTGTCTCAAACTGAACGGACTTTATTTTAGTAGTAAACGAGTATGTGTCGATAATTCCTAGTGTGCCGTTTATTCTATGATGGGCTCTTAGTTTGATGCTTACGGGTTCGGTTTTGACTAGTTCAAGTTTGGATGGGCTAAGGATGCTCGTTAAGATTGACCTATTGTTTGTTATGGCAATTAATCGTGACTCACCGGCTAACCAGCGTTTGTTGAAGTCAGCATCTGTATTGGTAGTTATACCGTCGAGCACCCAATTTTCCATGCCTGATGAAGTTCCGGGGATTAGACATTTCATTTCTGAAAACAGAGGCTCTGAAACTGTAACTAGGTCCTTGGGGTCCGCTTCTTCAGGGCGCGTAACGTTGATTCTCCCTGTGACGTCAACCCACGTGCCATTCATGTTCATGTAAGTGCTCGTTATTGTACCAAGTATTCCACCCTCACGCTTGTCCATTATTTGCACGCCTTCCATCCAGTAGCCTTCACCTTCTGGTGAATCTTCGCCCCACATGTCTTGACCTTGAATAATCGATGTGCAGTTAATCCAGAAATTGTTGTGAGGAACCCACGTAACATTGTACCATATTCCATCAACCCATGCGCCCTCGGCTTCCCATCCGCTGTATCCTGTGAATTTGTCGCTAACAAATGGCGAGTCTCCAGTTATGCCCTTTGTAACGTTTTTTGCGGCTGTAAATTCTACGCTTGTTACTTCTGCACACTCGTCTGAGTTGTTTGTCACGTTAAGAACAACAAAATACGTTATGTCTGTAACGTTCCTGTTGCTGTCTTCATGTAACCATGTGTCTCCGATGCTAAAGTTCGCATAAATCACGTCGACGCTAACATCAGCTGTTGTTCCTTTAGGCAAGGGGTCTTTGTATGGCTTTATTTCTTCCAGTTCAGCAACAAGAAGGGGCGTAGCAAACACTGTCCCTACTAGCAACGAAAGAATTCCTATAAAGACCAGTTTTTTTGTAGTTGCCATTTTTTTCACCACCCTACCCGATGCCAAAAACTGCTATTAGCTCTGATTGCAGAACGGTTTTGTTCTACTGATAGAACGGAACTACTAACTCGAATTAATAACCAAAGCAGTATGAACCGTGAATGTTGAATCCCACAACCAAACACCCTAGTTTTCCACCCGTTAACTAGCTTGTTACTACTGTTTGTTTTGTGACAAACTTTTAATCTTTCTATGGTATCTGTTTTGGTTGGCGGGTCTAGGCGGGGGGCTAGGGGTCCTCTGTACCGTAAACCCTCTACATGACGG
>PIXS01000401.1 GCA_003096255.1 Candidatus Bathyarchaeum sp.
ATGGTTGAACCTTTCCTTCTGGAGAAATGGCACAGTAGAACCTTCCAGCTCCACATCCGCCGATAAAGTCTGCTAGCGCTCTGGCTCTGCTGCTAACTTTTGCTGCTTCCATGTGAGCAAGAGGCAAAACCAAGTCGTCTTGGGTTACAGAACACTGCAAAGCCACTCTTGCAAGCTGAGGTGTTGTGCTAAGAATGGCGATTTTGTGGTCTTCTGACAACTTTTCGTTCATAAATCTTAGAATTTCTTCCCGTTCCTTAGGTGACGGGTCAGCTTCAACTATTTCTTTTCCCCTGCCTGTTGGAACGAAATTGAACAGCGTAAACCTGTCGATTCCCATGTTTTCAGCCATTTCAAGAACTGCAGGAATTTCTTTCAGGTTATTTTTGGTTCCAGTTATCGCTATGCACGTGCAGATTTTCTTGTCTAGGCAGTTCTTTAAGCCCTGCATGGTTTGTTCGAATGCTCCGTCTTTTCCCCTGAAAAAGTCGTGAGTTTTGGCGTTGGCTCCGTCTACGCTGACTTCTACGTAGTGGACGCCAGTTTCTTTGAGTTTTTTGACGTTTTCTTCTGTAAGTAGTGTGCCGTTTGTGGCTAAGGAAACATATAATCCAGAGTCAACGGCGTGGCGTGCGATTTCGAAGAAGTCTTTTCTCATCAGGGGTTCTCCGCCTGAAAAGGCTAGGGATGTGGCGCCAAAGTCTGCGATTTGGTCTACTACTTTGAGGGCTTCTTCTGTTGATAGTTCCGTTTTTGTTTCGGCGCCGGAGTTTGAGTAGCAGTGTTTGCATTTTAGGTTGCATTTGTACGTGAAGTTCCATACTACTAGAAAGGGTGCGTGAACTTGTATTGGGCGGTTGAATCCGTATTCTGCGAAGCCTGACACTATGCTGTTTATTGCCCTTCTTACGTAAGAATCTCCGAACAGTTTTGAGACTCTTCGTTTTTCAACTGACAAAGCTTTCTGTATGAAGCCAATCCAGAATTCTATCACTTTTGTGTATACGCCACATGAAAAACAGAAAGCATGTTTTTTTCCAGAATAATTATCCAATGCAGTTGCTAGGGGAGTTCGGTTGCATTTGTGGCATGTTGACAAAGTGGTTTTCAGCATCCATTGTACTGGAGGCGTTTTGAGAATTGAGTTCCACAGTTTTTCGTTTGTCAACAAGTCCATGAGAATCTTTTTCCGTGTGCCTTTGATGTGACGGTTAAATGTAGAGTCGAACTGGTAAAAATAAACTTACCGTGATTAGCCGATTCAACATTGAACTCAAACAACTAGTTGTCTTTCGCAAAAACTTGGATTCTAATCAATTACTGCGTGAAATTGTTCATCAAATTTTTGTGGGAAACGCGTGTTTTTCTCATTTAATCAGGTCTTATCGACAAATTTATGAGGAGGAGCCCGCCCTAACCTTTTTATCTAAAAGTTAGTGGGTCGCTTTTGTATGACAACTAATAGCGGTGACAAATCGGAACCTTATGAAGAAGTAGAAAATTGGCCACCTTACACTTACACGGAATATCCAGAGGTTACCGAAGAAAACATACGTGCCTACCGAGAATTCTTGAACAAAGAAAACGAAGTCGGACTCAAAATGGAGCTGCAGCCTTGGGTGTCCTTTTGTGACTCCAAATGCAGTTTTTGCTATTTCCCCAACGAGTCTTTCAACAAATCTATGACCAAACCCTACGTGAAGGCACTAAAGACAGAACTTGAAATGTATGCCAAAACCCGCTACATTCAAACCAGCATTTTTGACGAAGTCGTTTTGGGTGGAGGAAGCCCAACCGTTTTAGAAGGAGACCAGCTGGTTGAAATTTTGGAAGTCTGTAGACAGAACTTTAACCTCACAGACGATGTGATGGTCAAAGTTGCTGGATGCACCCATAACCTTACTGTGGACAAGCTGCAGGCAATTTCAGATTTTGCAGAAAGCGTCAACGCCCGTTGCACCCAGATTGATATTGGTGTGCAAACTTTTGATGACAAAATCAGGAAGATTCTGAACATTGTTGACAGCGCAGAGGAAGCCTCTAACGTCATCAAAACTGTGCGTGACATGGGAATTTACGCTTGCATTGACTTGATGTATAATCTTCCGGGCGAAACAATGGAAACAGTCAAAACTGACGTAGAAAAAGCCATGGAGCTACGCCCTGAAGGAATTGACTATTACGCTCTAAGCATTCATCCTGAGACCCCTTTGTAAAAGCAGGTTAACTCAGGAAGGGTGCCTGATTTGGCGGATTCGGAAACTGAGAAAAAGATGTATCTTGAAGCTTACGAGCTGTTCGTAAAAGGCGGATACAAGCCAACTGGCCACAGCCGCTTCTCTTATGTTCAAGAACACTTCACGGAGTCCTGTGTTGCAGGTTGGCCTTGGGCTGGACAGCTAACAACAGGTTCTGGATGTTTCATGGGTTATCTTGGACCCTTTTCGTATCTTAACATCTCACCAGCTCGCGATTACATAGACTTTGTGTCTAAAGGCGTGTTTCCAATCGCAAAGCTTTCGGTGGACTCAAAGGAAGACACTATGAGAAAGGTAATGACCCGACTCTACGTGCGTCAGCCAGTTAACAAAATCCAATTCAAGAAAGAGTTCGGAATGACTCCTGAAGAAGCCTTCCCGGGCGCTATAGAACGGCTAGTGAACAAGGGCTTGCTTGAAGTTGACGACCAAGAAATTCGAGTAACCAAAAAAGGTGACCTGTGGCGCTACAACATAGTGTGGGAATTCTGCGAAAAATAAGCAGCCTACATGTTTAGTGATTTAGTCTAGAATTTGAAGGGGGAACTACGTTCACTAAATTTATCGGTTTTTCTTGTATCCTTTTTATGTTTTGTGCTCTTTTTGTTGTGCTTAGTGTTTCACCTGTTTTAGCTGCTCCTGTTGTGATAGTTGTTCCAGACGATTATGCTTCCATTCAAGAGGCAATCAATCATTCAGGGAGCGGTGACACAGTTTTTGTAAAATCTGGAACCTACACTGAAAACGTTGTAATTGACAAAGACAATTTGATGTTAATTGGAGAATCCAAAGAAACGACAATAATTGATGCAAATGGAACAGGTATCGTAGTTTATGTTGAGGCAAACAACTCAGAGATAAGCAACTTTACCTTGCAGAACAGTGGCTCCAGCCTAGTTGACAGCGGAATATATCTTAACAATTCCTGCAACGTTTTTCTTTCAGACAACAAATTACAATGGAACCATCTGGGCATTTACGTCTCCTCGTCTTCTAACTGTGTTC
>PIXS01000402.1 GCA_003096255.1 Candidatus Bathyarchaeum sp.
TAGAAGTAAGAGCCTGTGAAAAAACCATGAAAATCATGCCCAACCTTAAGCCAGCAACCGAAGAAGACTGGTACACAGAATTTCTTGACCTTATTATTGCCATAAAAATCGTTGAAAGCACACAAGAAGCAATTGACCACATCAATAAATACGGAACCAACCACTCTGAGTCGATTCTTACCGCAGATTTTGACAAGGCACTAAAGTTTATTCGTGAAGTAGACTCTGCAGCAGTTTACTGGAACTCGTCAACACGCTTCACAGACGGAAACCAGTTCGGAATGGGAGCAGAAATCGGAATCAGCACCCAAAAACTCCACGCCAGAGGCCCCATGAGCATCCACCAGCTAACAACAACAAAATTCTTCATCCTCGGCAGAGGACACATCAGACCATAAACCAGTTGATGGCGTTTTAGTCTTCGTCGCTGAAAGCTTCCCTTCCCTCTTTTATGAAAAAGGGTATCAAAACAAGTGCCGCAACTGGGTCTGCCCACCACCAGCCAAACAACACATTTAGTCCCAAACCAGCAAGTACAGTTAAGTCTTGAAGGTCACACATCAGGCTTTCAACTGCTTCTGCCCTAAGAGCACGGGAACCCAACTGTTTTGCTAAACGAGTTTTCCAAACATACAAAACCGTCATCACAACTGCGCTGGCTATAACAAGAACTATTCCCACAAAACTTTCTTGAGGCACAACCAGAAAACCTGTCAAAGTAGCAACGGACTGAAACGCTACAAAAGCAGCCAACAAGAAAAATGTGACTCCAACAAGTTTCAGGGCTCTGCTTTCTGCTTCTTGCTCTTTATCGTCTTTTAGGTTTAGTCTCCAGATTAGAACTGCACCTGCAAAAATTTCTATTATACTGTCTAATCCAAAAGCAAAAAGGGCAACACTGCTTGATGTAGCCGCAGACCAAAGGGCTATGCCTGCTTCTAAAAAGTTCCAAAGAAAACCAATCCACACCAGAATCAGAGCTTTTCGTTGAAGCGAACTTCTGTCAATCAACCTGAAACAGAACCTTACATACTATTCTGATTGTTTACGTAAATAAAATGAATGTAAACTGGTTAACCTTCGAGCTTAAAGAAAAGTGGCAATACGTTTGTTGCCGAAAATCTGTTTCATTGGCTGCCCACTGCTTTTTCTAGCATTTCCAAGGTTTTTTCGATGTGGTCTTTCTTTTTTGCGCGGATGATGGGACTGAAGGCTTTTTTGACGTACATTCCGTAGATTAGGATTTCTCGGGGGTCTGTTTCGGATAGTGCCTCAAGGAGCAGATTTAGAATTTTCTGTTTTGCTTCATTGCTCTTGACGTTCTTTAGAATGTCTGCAACTTGAGCGCTGTTATCTTCTTCTTCAGCAGCCTTCTTGGGCTTATATCCTAACTCTTCAAGCTTCTTTAGAACCATACTTTTCACTTCCAAGATTCAGGAATCAACTTGCTAACTGTAGCCTTTCTTGCTTTCTCATCAAACTCTTTACGTGTCATCAAACTCAACGCGTTCTCAGGACACCACTCAATGCACTTTGGCTCGCCACCACACAGGTCACAAATCATAACCGTCTTTTTGTCCTGATTCAAGAAAATCGCGCCATACTGGCAGCTTTCCAGACACCAGCCGCAAAGGTCACATTTTGCATCTTCAACAATTATTGTGCCCGTTTCTTCAGATTTACTCAAAGCCTTCCGAGGACAAGAACGAACACAGGGAGCATCTTCACAGAGTTTGCAGGTCACTGGCATGTTAACGAGTTCATGTAAACGTAAAACCTTGATTCTTGAAAGCTTTGGGTCAAAAGCTTTCTCATTTTCTAATGCACAAACAAGTTCACAAACTCTGCAGCCTGTACATTTTTCCAAGTCTGCACCTACGAATTTCTTTTCGTCAGTTATTTGTTCTGAAATTACCATGTTCGTTAACCTCTCCCCCGGCAACTCCCCAAAGTTTTGAAAGACTTATGGTTTGTTGCTTGTTAGACATTTAATATTTGATTCTGAGTGCCTTAAAACTGTTTACAATTTTCAAAAACATGACTCACTCATTCTTGGTGACGGAGTTTCTTTAATTAACTGTTAGCCCAGAACTGTTGATTTTAATCCGAACTATATAGACTATATTCATAACGGTTAAATATCGCTTGCGATGTCTTAAGCGATATCGCTGGTGACATTATGACCGAAAGTTGGGCAAAACGAACAGGTGGAGTACCCCGAGGGCTACTGCGCTTCCTTGTGCTAAACATTTTAGCAAAAAAACCAATGTCAGGCGTAGAAATCGTTGAATTAATTGACAAAGAAACAGGTGGAAAATGGAAACCCAGCTCTGGATCAATTTACCCTCTTCTAGCTCGGCTACAAGACGCTGGCTACTCTAGCGAGTTGCCCGACGAAGAATCAGCAATGAAACGCTATACCCTTACTCCAAACGGAAGGGTACTTCTTGAAAAACAGGTAAACTTTGGACAAAAAATCTTAGACAAACTCGAATTCATTGTACCTCTCATCATTGGCGGTTTCCAGTTTGACCCTAACGATGAAAAACTCATTTCGGGAACAAGACAACCAGCAAAAAGAGTTGTAAACTCTCTTTTGGACCTTCGACCTGCAAAAATAAAACTAACTGATCAGGACGCGAAGGAAATCGAAAAAATTCTGAACAAATGCGCTGACGAACTTGAGCAGATAGTCAAACGAATACAACAAAAAAACCAGTCTGGCAACGGCTCAAATGAACCAAACTTCGGCGCCAACAAACAAATGTAAAACAGGTGAATAATTGTGGGTTTAAAGTCTAGTTTCATGGTCGCTAAACGGTCGCTTTTTAGAAGAAAAACAAAGAATCTTAGTGCAATTCTAGCGGTAACTCTTGGGGTTACGTTGCTTGTTGGAATTCAAATCACAACTGACACGCTAGAAAACACGTTTCTAACAAGTCTACTTCAAAACGAGGGCGAAGTTGACTTTACAATAACAAACTCCACCGCAGCGGGATACCTAGCATCAACTGATCAACCGAAAATCAGTGAATTGGTGCCAAACGCTGTGGGAATAATGCCTGAGCTAACTATGAAAGTGCCTGTTATGCTTGGGTCGCAGTTTGACAAATCAGTTGAGTTTGCAGGAATCCAAACAGATTTTCCAGAAGAATTCGGCTCCTTTTATGACTGGAAAACAGGAGAAAAAATGAGCATCAGCGACTATCTGACAAGCAACACAACCGTTTTGTTGTCTAGTCACCGTGCAAAAAACCTTGGTTTAACCGAGGATGTGCAGCTTCCTGTCACTTTGACAACAGAGTTTACTAATTTAACAATCACAGTGTCTGTGAACCCAGAAACTGGAGACCTTGTTTTCATTCCAACTTACACCACAGAACGAGTTGAATTAACCGTAACTGGAATTTTCCACTCAAACCGTCCCGGAATCGGTTCCCAATACCGTGGACTGCTCACTTCTTTAGAATACCTTCAAGAATGGGCCAGCCTACAACAGCCAACACGCCAAACCGACTTGATTGGCTCCTATTTGGTTGCCCTTAAAACTGACCACTTCTCATCAGAA
>PIXS01000403.1 GCA_003096255.1 Candidatus Bathyarchaeum sp.
AAATCAAAGTAAAAAGCTTGAAGCGTGCTGTTGAACTCAAAAAGAGGGGCTATGTTGTTTCGCCTGACCCTACTCTCACAGAAAACCAAATCGCATTCAACGAAGGAGCAATCAAAGAGTTTGAGCGTCACTCTCGTTTAGGTTTCGTAACCAAAGAAGCATTTTTAGAGGAAGTTGACCGTCTCCGCGCCTTAGGATTCAAGCGTGTCACCCTGAAGACAGGAGCATACTCTGCTCTAGAGCTGGCTATGGCACTACGTTACGGTGCAGAAGCGAAACTGGACCTGCTGACAATTGACGGCGCTCCTGGAGGCACAGGCATGAGTCCATGGCCAATGATGAACGAATGGGGAATTCCAACATTCTATCTGCAGGCTCTCACATACCAGTACTGTGAAAAATTGAAAGCAAAAGGAATGCGTGTTCCTGACATTGCTATGGCTGGCGGCTTCTCGTCAGAGGATGGCGTGTTCAAGGCCCTTGCCATGGGCAGCCCCTATGTTAAGGCTGTGTGTATGGGAAGAGGTTTGATGATTCCAGGAATGGTTGGAAAGAACATTGGACAGTGGGTGAAGGAAGGTAATTTGCCCAAGTCAGTTTCCAAGTTTGGTAATGAAGTTACCGAAATCTTTGTTGCCTATGCAGAGCTGCAGGAGAAGTTTGGTTCTGACATGAAGGACATACCTTTGGGTGCTGTTGGCATCTACACATATTGTCAAAAGTTCAAGGTTGGTCTGCAGCAGTTGATGGCTGGAAGCAGAAACTTCAAGCTGTCCACAATCTCCCGCAGTGACTTGATGGCGTTGACAGAAGAGGCAGCGAAAATCTCTGGAATATCCTATGTTATGGATGCCTACGGTGAAGAAGCAAACAAAATCCTAGAAGAGTGAGGGGGCAGTTAGCCCTCTTTTTCCTTTTTTTGTTTTAGTTTTTTGAGTTCACAGTGAAGAAACACACTTCTATTCTGTAGGAACGATTTCGATTTCGTAAAGGTTTGCCCAAAGTTTTCCTGTTACGAAAAGCCTATCCCCTTCAGTATCGTATGCGATTCCATTGAGCACGCCCGCAATCGAGTTTTCTGCTGCTTTTAGTCCTTCCAAGTTTATCCATCCTGTGACCTGTCCATTTTCGGGATTTATTATGGCAATTTTTTCTTCTTTCCAAATGTTCGCATAGACGCTGCCGTCAATGTATTCAAGTTCGTTTAGTTCGGTTATGGGCTCTTTGTCGATTACTTCAACCTGACCTGTAATCTGGAAGGTTTCGGGGTCAAGAAAAT
This sequence comes from Candidatus Bathyarchaeum sp., assembly GCA_003096255.1. The sequence goes on from PIXS01000403.1 coordinate 1,280, forward strand.
ATAGGTTTGCTGTTTTTCCATCAGTCATTATCAGTTTACTGCCGTCATTGGTGATTCCCCATCCCTGAGTCGAATAACTGAACTCCTGCAACAAATCAAAGGAGTTTTTGTCATAAACAAAGCCTTTCCCTGACGTCCACGTTAACTGGATGATTTTGTCCTCAAAAATGGTGATGCCTTCACCAAAGAGGTGGCTAGGTAAGGAGTAAAGCTGAGTTATGTTGCCAGTCTCCAATTCTACGCGACGCAAAGTAGATTCCCCGCGGCGTCCTGTTCCTTCATACAGTGTTCCGTCCTCGAAAACCAGTCCCTGTGTGAAGGCAGTTTGGTTATGAGGATACACGTTGACGACGGTGTATGTGTAGTTGGCTGGCTCCGGGATGACTGGGCTGTCGCTTACTAAAACAAGTGCTGCTGCACCGAAGACGATTAATGATGTAGCGGCCAGCATAAGTGCCAGTTGCCGACTTTTCATGGGTTATCCAGCTTTTTGTGTCATTACGCCTTTTTGACTCTTTAGTTCCTGAACTAGAGGAGCAGCCCCTTCTCCTTGAGGATGTTCCGCGTCTTCCTGTAGGCTTTGACCCTCTCGTCGGCAGAGAAGTCTGAAGTTTCGAACACAGAATAAGCTTCGCCAGTGTCGTCTATAGGCCAATCCAGCAGCTCCTCATGATCGTAATCCAGCCACCGTCCATTTTCTTCAACCCAATCCCAAAACTTTGTTCCCAACAGTGGAGTTGCCATGCTCAAATGCACGCCATCAACATGCACTTTTTCAACAAATTCGATAATTTTGTCAGCAGTTTCTTTTGTGTCTCCTTGGTTTCCAATCATCAGAAAAGCGTTGGCTTGGATTCCCAGTTGGCGAGTTAGTTTGATTGCCTGTTCTATCTGCTCTAGGCTTACGCCCTTTTTTATGCCTTCCATCACGTCTGGGTCTACTGATTCGACGCCAAAGTTGATTGCTGTGCATCCTGCCTTCTTCAGTTTAGTCAGCAACTGTTTTGTCATGTGGTCGGCTCGCATGCCATTCCAGAAGTAGATAGCAAGTTTCCATTTTTTGGCTATTATTCCATCAAGAATCCGTTCTGCCCTCTCCAAGTCAACGGTGAAGTTGTCGTCAAGAACACTCAAGGTAGACACCCCAAACTCCTTCATCAGCTGCTCAATCTCTTCCAAAACATACTCTGGGCTGTGACCACGCCACCTTCGCCCAAACACTGGACGGCTACAAAACGTGCATTGCTGGGGGCATCCTCTGGACGTAAATATTGTTCCCGCATTTTCGCCATACAGTCCCATTTTCAGTTCTTTTCTTGCAGGATACGGAATTTGGTCCAGTGGACTAATGGGTTTTGGCGGCGCGTTGCTTATGATTGTGTTTTCTTTCCTGAAAATCAATCCATCAACAGCATCTAAGGACTGTTTGTCCTGTAACCGTTTAATTAACTCAGGAAACGTGAATTCTGCTTCACCCACAAGTGTGGCATCAACTTGTCTGTGGCGTGTCAAGAGTCGGTCTCCCATCATGCTGGGGTAAGGACCTCCCAACACCACAAAGCTTCGGGGAAGAATTCTTTTTGCTGTTTCAGCGATTTTGAGTGCGTTGCGTGCGTTTGTGACGATTGAGGAGATTCCGATGACTTCTGGCTTTTCATGGCTCAAGTATGCATTGATGTCTATGTTTTCTACGTTCAAGTCAACTATTTTTGCTTCAACATTGTTTCTTTTCAGCACAGCCGTTATGTAGCCTAACCCAAGGGGCGGAACTTTCAGGGATGGATTTCCAGACTGAGGCTGAATCAGGACAACCTTCATGGAATACAACAACCTCCAGCTTTGTTCATCATAATTATGTTGGTCAATATTATTAGTCTAGTCAACAAATGTGTTACGGGGAATAGATGGAAGTGGATTATACTTGAAAACTAAGTATCTGGTTTTTCCTGTTCTGCTGGTGTTGCTGTCCGCATTCTTGGTAATTGGATATGTGAACCAAACTGAGCAAAGTCAACGAAAAGATACAATCAAGGAGCGGGTTATAGAGGCAGCCAACCTCATCGAGGATAAAGGCGAAGCCGCTTTCTCCGAGTTCAGGCAAGAGGGAACCAAATGGTTCCGTGATGACACTTATGTGTTTGTCTGGATGACTGACGGTATTCGGGTTGTTTATCCTCCAGACCCAAGCGGTGAAGGCCAAAACATGAGCATGCTACTGGATGTAACAGGAAAAGCGATTGGAAGACTGTTCATAGAGATAGCGTTAAGTGACGAGGGAGAAGGCTGGATAGACTACAGCTGGCCAAAACCAGAAGAAACCGAGCCATCAAGCAAACACACGTACATCAAAGGGGTTACAGTCGACGAACAAACGTTTCTTGTCGGATCAGGAGTCTATCTAGACACAAGTGCTAATGTTATGAAACCCCTACAATACTTCTCAATAACCATGGAGACTGTGGTCGCAGCAACTGGATTGTTCATAGCTGTCCGCAAGAAAAGAATTTTTGGTTACGGAATTTTCCTGACGTTTCTTATCTACGTTGTTTATGACTTAGTGAACCTGCTACAGCTAGAAGTTTCTGAATTCACTCTTTATCCAGTGTTCTTTGTGGCTACACTGTCAATAGTGTGGGCAACACTGCTAATCTACATGGAAAAATAGAAACATTGACGTTACTGCCTTTTTGATGAGTCAGGAGAAGTATCCCTTGACGTAGGCACGTGTTCGCTTTATAGCAGGAGTCAAGGTAACCATTAGTGTGGTTCCGATTGTTGCTAAAACAATTATGTCACCAAAGACCCACCCGAAAAGCACTGTTGGAAATATGGTCATGGGAATTTCGCCGAAGGCTGCCAATGCACCTACCCCAAAGATTCCTGAAACAACGCTGGCAACGAAGACACCAAAGATTATCCACATGCTCCACGTTTTCTTATCATCCACAAGCGTCTGAACAATTAGCAGGGCAAGGGCGGCAACAAAAGTCACAATTAAGACTTCAGTCAGGGTCAGGATTGTTGCAGCAGCAGACACAACAAATACTGTCATAAGAAGAGCAGTCAAG
>PIXS01000404.1 GCA_003096255.1 Candidatus Bathyarchaeum sp.
GAACGCAATCAACACTTACATCTTCGACGCTGGCTTGCGTGTCATTGTTAGTTGCTTTGTTAGGATGGTCTATGTCAAAACTTACAACAAAACAACATTTTGCAATTCTGCGACAAATAACTTGTAACCCTGTAGTAAACACGATTTCGTCAATAGGTTCTAAATATATGTTCTAGCTTTCGAATGGTGATGATACAGGTTGCTGATTGAGTCTCTTATTGCATTTTTAATTATTGTTGGCCTTTCTTCGCTGATATATATGGCAAGCCGTTTGCTAACGCCCAAATCTTCTGGAAGCGAAGAAAAAAACGCAACCTATGGATGTGGAGAAAAAGTGTTCACCAAGAGGCTTCTTGTCAATGTTTCTCTGTACAAATACCTGATATTTTTCGTTGTAATTGACTCACCAGCCTTGATATTGGCCTTTGCAGCCTTAGCCTTAGAAATGATAAACCCATTCACTTTGTTGATTTATCTTGGAATAATTTTAGCAGCAGATATGTTGCTGTTGGGAGGCGACTAAAACTGCCCGACCTTGGACTACTAAAATGGGCAAGAGCAAAATCTCCTTGGCTTTTGCACTTTAACACAGGAGCATGCAACGGATGCGACATTGAAGTTGTTGCACTGTTAACTCCACGATACGACGTGGAACGTTTTGGCATAAAACTTGAGCCATCTCCAAGACATGCAGATGTTCTTGTAGTAACAGGACCCGTAACAAAACAGTGCGCACCACGACTAAAAACGATTTATCAGCAGATGCCTGATCCAAAATTTGTTATAGCTGTTGGGGCTTGTGCGTGTTCGGGCGGAATTTTTCAGGATTGCTACAACATAAGCGGACGTTTAGATGACATCATTCCAGTTGACGTGTATATTCCGGGTTGTCCTCCGAAACCTGAAGCAATAATTCAGGGTGTTGCAAAGCTGTTGGGAAAACTGAAGGGTTGAACACATGGACAAATTTGATACTGCTGTAGAGATTCTTAAGAAAAATTTGGCTGACTCGATTGTTGACCTAAAGGTACCTAGGCCAAAGAAAGCTTATGTTCTCCTTAAGCCTGAAACCCACCGTGAAGCAGTTTTGTTGCTTCTAAAACAGGTTGAGGACAGTTACCTTTCCACAATAACTGGAGTAGATTTGGAAAACGAGATAGAACTGAACTATCACATGATTTGCGAAGGAACAATAACCCTCAAAAACCGTGTTTCCCGAGAAAAACCAGCAACCCAAACCATCACTGACATATTGCCTGGAGCAAACTTGTATGAACGCGAAGTTTTCGACCTTCTAGGCGTCGCTTTTGAGGGTCACCCTAACTTGGAACGGTTGCTGCTTCCTGATGGCTGGCCTCAAGGAAACTATCCTCTGAGACGAGACTGGAAAGCTCCTGATTACAAAGAACCCGATTTCGATGACGAAGAAGCCTTAGAAACTGGCACCACAGACGACGCTGGCTCCCTTGTTAACGTTGTTGTTGGGCCTCAGCACCCTGTTTTGCATGAACCTGAACGCTTCAGTTTCAAACTTGATGGGGAACGAGTTGTGGATGTTGAACCCCGTCTTGGATACGTTCACAGGGGAATCGAGAAAGCAGCCGAGAGCATGATGTACATGCAAGACGTGTTTCTGGTAGAGCGAATCTGTGGTATATGTAACGCTGCTCACACTACAGTTTTCTGTCAAGCAGTAGAGGACATTGGAAACATAGAAACTCCCGAACGAGCCTTGTACTTGCGCACTATTATTCATGAACTGAACAGGGTTCACAGTCACTTGTTATTACTTGGTGTTGGCGGTCATTTGCTTGGTTTTGAAGCTTTCTTCCAGCATGTGTGGCGTGACCGTGAGCCAGTGATGGACATCATAGAAAGAATCACTGGAAACAGGCTGATGAGCGGATTTAACACCATTGGTGGAGTAAGACGCGACATTACTCCAAGCACTATCGAGAAAACCCTCAAAACAGTTGAGGCTGTTAGAAAACGAGCTGTTTTCTACAAGAACGTGCTCGAAGAAGACGCAACCCTTCGGCTAAGAACTGAAGGGGTAGGAATTTTGAGCCGAGAAGACGCCTTGAAGATGTGTGTTGTTGGACCTGTTGCTCGTGGCTCAGGAATTCCAATGGACGTCCGAAAAGATGAACCATACGCTGCTTATGCAGAAATTCCTTTCAATGTACCCGTTTACAATGATTGCGACACTTGGGCTCGGCTGATGGTTCGAGCTGATGAAGTTCTTGAAAGCTTGGACATACTAGAATACGCTTTCAGTCATCTTCCAAGTGGTAGAATAAGAGTAAGAGTTCAACGAAAAATACCTGAAGGCGAAGCTACAAGCCGTGTTGAAGCACCCCGAGGAGAACTAATACACTACGTAAAAAGCAACGGAACAGCATACCCCTACCGCGTAAAAGTCCGTGCTCCCACCTTGGCGAACCTTGTGGCGTTTCCAGATGCAATAAAAGGCGGCTACATCGCAGACATTCCATCTGTAATGGGAAGCTTAGACCCATGCTTCTCTTGCACTGACAGAATGGCATTCATAGACACAAACAACGGCAAAAAGTGGCACTGGAGCCTCGACGACGTTAACGAAGCAAAAAACCGGAAGGCGTTGATTTAGATGGCACTTGACCTTGTTTTTCTTTTCAGAACCTTGGTGTTTCCAGGGTTTCTGTTCCTTTTGGTTCTTGTCCTCTTTTTTGACTGGTTCGAAAGAAAGGTAGCGGCAAGATTCCAAAACCGTATGGGCCCAAGTTATGCAGGTCCTTTTGGCATTCTTCAGCCCATAGCCGACTACATTAAACTATTTTCAAATGAAGACATCACCCCAAAGCAGACCAACAAGCTGCTGTTTGTGGCTGCGCCAATTCTTGCATTTTCCCTCTTTGTTTTTGCCCTCTTTTTCATCCCAATTGATGGCTCAAACGTCATTTTGAACACAAGTTTTGAAGGTGATTTACTTCTAGTTTTGCTTTTAGTAACTCTTGCAAACTTTGCAATTTTTCTTTCTGGATGGGCTTCAACAAACCCCTACAGTGGAATAGGTGCAACTAGAGTTTTGACCCAGTTTCTTGGATATGACATTCCTTTGATTCTTCTAGCAATTGGACCTGCTTTTCTTTCCAAAAGCTTGTCTCTTGTGAACATTACTGCAAGTCAATCTATTCCGTTTGCTGTTTTGATTCCTTGGTCTTGTGTTTTGTTTATCTTGGTACTACAAGCCGAGTTAGAGAAAGACCCCTTTGATATTCCTCATGCAGAAACTGAAATTGTTGGCGGATACGAAACAGAGTTCAGCGGAAGAAAACTTGCTTTCATTAAACTTGCGGAAGATTTCCAGTTCCTGATTGGTGCGTCAATGGTCACCATGCTATTTTTGGGTGGTGCTCATGGACCTGCATTTTATGGGCCCGTTGAAATATGGTATGCCTTCTGGTTCATGGTAAAAACCCTTGGTGTTGTATTCATTTTGGAGTACGTCGGTAACGTTGCTGCTCGATTGCGAATTGACCAAGTAGTTCATGGAAACTGGAAAATGCTAATTCCGTTGTCAATTGTATCATTGGCTCTTACAGTGTTAATAGAACCGCTGTTGCGGTCGGTGGTTGGATAGGAGGAAAAAATGTGCCAAAAAAACGACGATTACCTGCGCTAATAAAGGACATGGGCATGTGCATCTTCAAACGCCCTGCTACTCGTCAGTATCCTTTTGTTAAGGTTGAAGTTCCTGAAGGCTACCGTGGTAGACAAATTC
>PIXS01000405.1 GCA_003096255.1 Candidatus Bathyarchaeum sp.
ACACACCTTCATATCCGAGTTACCGAAAACATAGTCTCCATCTACGTTAGTTGTACCCGCCAAAAAGACAAGCTGCATGGCAGTGAAATAGTTTCCAGGATAGCCTTCACCGTAACGTTCTCCAAACAGTGCATCTTCCCCGTTATACCAGCAAAGAGCGATTACGCCCTGTTCATCTCGTGGTTCATAGATGTTCTCGTAAGCAAATTCTGTGTGCCAACCATCCACAGCCTTTAGCATAATCTCATTACCAGAGGACATACCGCCAACAAGATCACAGAGGTCTTTAAGAGCAGTACCCTTGACAGCCCCTTTATCTTTCAAGTTTTCAGTCTCTGATGGGTCCCACACGTCACCTTCAAAGATGGGACCTTGATGATAGTAATGGGTTTCTCCATCCCCATGCTGGGGCAAATTATCCCGTAGCCACTCGTAGGTTTTGGTGGTTTCTTCAATTATTGATTGATCTGCAGCATATTTAACAATGTGAACAGATGATGTGGCATTGGATGCCATTACCTGCGATATAGTTAACGGCATTACCGACAGTATCAACATGACTGCCAGCGTTAACACCCGTATTTTTGTTCGCATATCAATTCCCTCCTACTTTATTCACAACTTCATTTTGTTTTCCATTCTTTTTCATTTAGTTCGCCTCTCTTGGTTCATGCTCAATTCCATGTTTACTTCTCTCCTTTGTTTTCATGACTCTTCAGCCCAGAAGATGAAACTCGCCTCTTGTACTCCCATGTCTTCAGTCCATGATGCTGGTACTTGAAGCTGGGTGTCAACGTTCTCTGACCCCTCAACTGCAATACTGGCAATAACCGCATCAACAGCATAGGGAATGCCGTCTATGTACATGGACTGTTCGTAGAATTCTTGGGCGACTGCATTCGAGCCAACAACCTGCAGGCTCACATTGCAAGCGGTATTACCCATATTCGTAATACCCACGGTTTCCACCGCCGAACTTCGGCCCGCAACAACATCACCATAGTCGATACTATCTCGATCAACCTCGATGCCCACGCTAGACATGATCAGATTTGCGGTTGCCACAAGTGAAGAACTTGATGAAAGCGGTTCGGACGTCAAATTAATTGTTTCAAAGATAGTGTTCGGCGGGTAAACATACGTTACGTCATAGCCAAAAACATCAGCTACCTTGATTATTTCCATGTAAGATTCGTTTCTGTTCACTGTTACTCTAGCATAGCCAAGCGTGTTCTCAAAACTATTGCAATAACCATCTATCTTTTCCTCGGCTAACAAGTAGCAAGGTCCACCACCAATTCCTAAGACAGCATAGTGAATTCCGTTTTCATAGCATCGCTCATAGGCGTGCACGTGACCATTAAAAACGGCAGTAACGCCGTTATCAATAAACAATGGTTCCCAAACAGTACGCAAATCAAGCCATCCACCCCAATGGCTGGAACTTGAACTGTATGGCGGGTGGTGAAACACGGCAAACTTCAATGTCGAATCACCACTCAAGTCTTCAACAAGCCACTCTGCTTGAATAGCAGTACACAAATTACTATCCAACATAGCAAAGTGAGCATCACCACAATCAAAAGAATACCACTCAGGCACTCCAAAGAAGTCATAGTAGTTAGTGGAGTTGCCCTCATGATTGCCTAACACAGGAAATATTGGTATCTCAGCCAAGGCTGAACGGGTAACTTGGAAAAATCGTTCCCATTCTTCGGCATTGTTAACATCACCAACTAAGTCTCCACAATGTAAAATGAAAGAAACATCACCCTCGGCAGCAATACTGTCGGCAACAAGTTTGTGCCTCTCCAGTTGAGTAAAACTGGGAAACTGCTCCTGCGTATCCCCATATACAATAAAAGTGAAAGAATCACTACCAAACGTCGTGAATGTGTGGTCGACGGTATACTCTTCTCCAATCAACAAACGGTAGTAATATGTAGTATTTGGTAACAGCCCAGTCAACTGAACATGATGCAGTTCACGTTCAAAGTCGTCAATGGACATGTTATAGCATTCATAGCTGTCGAAGTATTCTTCAGTAGCATAAAAAACAGTGCCATTGGTGGCATTTTCTGTTCGCCAGTTAACCGTTATTCCAGTCTCGCTGGCATCAGTAAGATATGGTCCCCACAACGGAACCACCTCATAATTTTCAGGAACTGCCTTGATAGGCACAATTAGCATTAACAAAGTAAATACAAAAAAAATGGAAAATACAGGACCCCTTTTTTTAATCATGCTCATAAATGACGGACACAAAAAGAAGGGGATTAGAGTTGATATGACTCTTATTCTCCTTTTATCCCGGATATCTATGACGCTTCAGCCCAGAAGATGAAGGTTGCTTCTTGAGTTCCTAGATTCGCAGTCCATGATGCTGGCACTTGAAGCTGCGTCGCAGCGAACCATAATCCTTCAACGGCGATACGGGCAATTACTTTATCAATGTCGTAGAGAACGCCATCTATGTATAGTGACTGCTCGTAGAAGTCCTGAGCAATTACGTCAGCACTGTCAACCTCCATGGTTACATCGCACTCGATGTTACCCGTGTTAGTAATTATCACTGTTTCCACACTTGAATTTCTGCCTGCAACAACGTCACCATAATCAATGTTATCTCGATCAACATCAATACCAACTGACGCAAGAGATACATTGGCAGTAGCAGTTAGTGAGTCACTGTTCTCGGGTTCGGGTAGACCAACTAGTTGAATCTCCTTAATCATACCAACTTTCTGACCGCTAGTAAGACCAGGTCCGACCAAACGAAGTGGATAATATTCACTTGGTAGTTCCTCGGCATCCAACGAATTGGCGACAATCATGTCATCGTTACGAGCGACATCGGCACTTGCAAGGGTTGTGCTATAACCGTCAAAGCCGATAACCTTAACCTCGTATCCAGCAGCTGCTAGCGCGTCGTTAAAGGCACCTTCACCGTGGTGTACTGCATCATCAACGCAACCCACCAATCGCCATAAGGGAATGCCCCTCCAGAATTCTGCACCACCAGGTACGTCAAACCATGTTTCTGGGTGAGATTCAACTCCTGCATCAAACTCTGTCTGATTCATCGTGTATGTGGTAGCACCTGTTAGAGTTATTGGCCAATCAGGTGTTTCAGGTACATCCTCCGAACTGTAAATGATGATGTCGCTTACCCACTTCACAGAAAGCCCACTTGAAGAAGGCCACAAAGTAGAACCGTCATAGTAGTAATGCCAGTATTCTTCAGCTAGAGTTTCATGCATATCCCACGCACCGAACACATGTTTTCCGTCAGGATTTGTTGTCTCAGCAAAGAATATCAAGCGCATACCTGTTTCATAGGCGCCGTCAGTTACATAGCCAGTTATGCCATCGGCAGTGTCAGCGGTGTACCATGTCACAACCAGCTTGCCCTGTTCTGGTTCTGGCGTGTAGACGTCCTCATATGCAAAGTTTTTGGACATTCCGTCGACTGCCTTGATTTTGATTTCGTCACCAGGTGCAGCTCCGCCCGTGGAAAGTTTTTCACATAGGTCTTTGACGTCTGTTCCTTTGCATGCACCGTAATCTCGGCTGTCAATGTTTACTGTTTCACTTTCATCCCACATATTCTCAGAATCGAATGTTGGACCTTGGAAATAATAATGCGTTACTCCATCTCCGTATACAGGCAGTTCCGGAGAGTCGGCCATCATCTCTTGCACAGTTACAGTAACCTGATCAATGATAGTGGTACCGTCATTAGCGAGCTTAGTGACAGTAATCTCTGTGGTAACATCAGCCGCCAATACTGGATAGATGGTTAATGGAATTGTGGAAATTGCAAGTGCAAAAATCATTAGCAGTGTCAGTGTTTTTGTTTTCATGTCATAACCCTCCTCTTTTGTTCGTTACTTCGATTTGTTTCACATTAGTACTATTTTTGCGACAAAATGTTTTCATATACATCAGTGTTCCTTTCTCCTCCTCTCATGTTTTCAGTATGAGCGATATGTTTATAAAAACATTTCTGTTGCACAGAAATACAGTTCCTTTGCAACGAGGGTTTACTGCAGGACCAACAGTTTTCCCAGTTAGTGTTCCAAAAGATAGATGTCTTCGTAACCAAAGCTCTTGAATCCGTCAAAACAACTTAAATTCAATAACATCGCCCAATCTCGTCTTGTTGACAAGGTCACAAAGGTCTTTGTTGCCTGTCCTTGCAGGCACCACAATCTCGACTCAATGGTTACCCGTTAATCAGACCCCACACATTCCATTCAAAGATGTGGCGCTGAAAAAGTAATAACAACATAAACCATCTAGCATTGAGACCGAAGGGATTTTTATTGTCAGCCCCTGTCGAAACCGTTTTTTGATTGAACCAAACTAAAATCAGAAGGTTTTCTTGTTCTCCTGCCTATGATGATACCCATGGTCAAAGCGATAACTATTCCAGCAACTACGAGAATCAAAAATAAGTTACGCTGGAATACATCATCGGTGAGCCCATCATCTGGCTCGTTGTCTGCCCCCCCTTCTTGGTTGATGTCTATTTTGGTTTTCACCCCGTAAGCGACATTGTTTCCGGTATGTAGAAGAAACGTCAGCTTGCCCGAATAGTTACCTGCTGCCAAGGTAGTATTACAATGCACCGTAAGCTCAACCTTTCGGTTTAGGTCTGTCGGCTCGATTTGAATGGCATTTGGTTCGACACTAAACGACAAGTTTTCCGTGCCGACGACAAGTTCTCCTTCAACGTGCGAAGTAATGTAAACATAACATGTGACGCTACCATTCGCTGGAACAGAAACT
>PIXS01000406.1 GCA_003096255.1 Candidatus Bathyarchaeum sp.
AAGCGTCCTAGCTTCTTTTTCTGCGTTTTGAGGAATGCACTGTCTACTCCAGTTATGACTACCATGACGTTAGCGCGGCCTTTTAGGGTCGGATCGACTTTTGCGCCCCAGATAACCTTTGATTTTGGTGGCATGTACCGTTTGATCAGTTCTCCTCCGCGATGGACTTCTTCAAGAGTCATGTCTTCTCCGCCTGAGATGTGTATCAGTACTCCGCGAGCCTTTGTGATGTCTTCAACGTCAAGTAAGCGCTCATTCAAAGCTCTTTCAACTGCGTGCTCTACTTTGCCTTCATCTTTTCCTTGACCAATTCCAATTGATGCAAGTCCTGCATCGTGCATGATTGCTCGTAAGTCAGCATAGTCTAGGTTGATTAAGCTTGCACTGGTGATGGTTTCAGTTACACCTTTGACGAATTTTCCAATGGTTGTGTTGGCTACACCTAAAGCTTCTTGGAAAGGCAAGTTACCTGCAAGATGGTTAAGTCTGTCGTTGTCGATTATGACTACTGTATCGCAGTACTGTTTGAGTTGTGTTATCGCGGCTTTTGCTGCACCCATTCTTGCGGTTTCAATCTGGAACGGTAGAGTAGCTACTCCAACAACCAAACGGGGAACTTGATCTTTCTCAAATTTTTTGTGCAACTGTCTTGCTAGTTCAACAATACCTCCGGTTCCGGTGCCTCCACCTAAACCAGCTACGATAAATAGAATGTTTGATTTTTCAACTTCGTCAAAGACTTCTTGGATGCTTTCGTTCATTGCTTGTTCTCCAACTTTTGGGTATCCTCCGCATCCTAGACCTTTGCATGTTTTTTCGCCTATGAGAATTCGTCTATCAGCTTCGCTGATGCTCAGATGGTTTGCATCTGTGTTCACAGAAATTAATCTACCGCCTGTTACACCTTCTTGTTTTACCCAAGATATGATGTTACATCCGGCGCCGCCGATCCCAATTGCCATGACTGATGGTTTTGAGGCTGCGGCTAGTTGTTCTAATTTTTCCTGATCCGCACGCATGTTTGCACGCGCAAGAATCAGTTGTCTTTCTAAATCTTTCATTTCATGCGTTGTTTGTGTCATTTTTGCGTTCCCACCCGCAATTAATTCTCTATCTTATTGTGAGTATTAGTATAGAGGCGGGATATAAGTATTACGTCTTAAGACTCAAGATATATGCATAGGTTACGAAAAAAGCCAAAGATATATCCATTTTTGATATATTTCACCAACCGAAATGGTTGTTAAATCCTAAGAACATCTGAACGAATCTGAGGCAAATACCATGAACAAACTCGACCTGATGAAGGACTTCGCAAGCACATTTGTAGGAGACGACTTCTACCTAATCATCAAATCAGGTGACACCGGCGTCATAGTCCACACAATCGAAATAATACAAAAAACAGACGACACATGCCAAATCAAAGACATCCCAATAGGCGACTACTTCTTTCGCATATTAGCAGTTGACGTAGACAACCGACAAGCATACATTCTATGTAACTGGAGCGAACAACTATTACAAAACTTACTAACCCAGCGGGTTCGAGCCAAAGAAGCAGGTTACAACAAAATCATCATGACCAGAGAATCACTAAATGATGCAAACAACTGGGCATTAATGTGGGGCGACAGAGCAATAAAGGCTCCCAAACAAAAACAACAAAACAAAAAATCATTAAATTACATTTCTTAGGCACTTCATTTTTCTTTTTCAACAGGCCACACGGTTGCTTCTAAAACTCTGACTTGGATTTGATAAAAAAACAAAAAAGGGAAAAATAGGGGACACCTGTGTCCTCTTCGCAGGTTAAAGGGTTTTTTGTGAATCGAATCAAACTGCTTTCACAATGGTTTCGGTAGCGTAAAGTGCTTGACCAGTGGAAATTGTAACACGAATTGGTGTGCCTACGTCGTAAACTATTAGGTTTCCTGGATTGACAATAAAGAACAGCATGGTCCATCCTGATTGAAGAATCAAGTTTTCTGAAACTACATTGAACTCATAGTCTGTTCCGTCTAGGTTCAGAGAATTTGTACCTGTTTGGTTGAATGTTGAAACATATTCAAGGTTGGCGGATATGATGCCCTCGATTTTGGTGTATAAGACGAAACTGTCTGTTCCGTTCCATTGACTCTCTTGGCCTTTGACTGTGACTTTGCTAAGTACGATGTCGGTTTCACCCGTGTTGGTTACAAGTAGACTGCCCAGAGAAGCGGTACTGTTTTTGTACCAGACAGCGACGTTTGATAAGTACATCTTTTCTTGCTGTACTCTTGACCCTGCAACGTTAAGCGCAAAGTTTGACGCTACACCAGCTAATAGTACAGAAACTACTAGAAGAATCAAGCTTGCCACTACAGTACTCAACGCCTTCTTGTTTCTGAGAAGTTTCCTCATTCCTATTCCCCCTATGGTTTCTTTGGAGAATCTAGGTCAGCAGGGAACTCTGGTGATGACAGTTTGGATTTTTTGGGGTTATTGTTGGATATGTAAAGATAAGTCAAGGATCTGTTTTGGTAGATTATTTTTGCGCCGTTCTGTTTTTTGGCATATTTTAGTAGGTCTAAGTACTGTTGGGACGTACCCTTTAACACGAAAGCCATGTAGAAGAATGGCTCGTCATTATCGTCGATACTTTTGGCTGTTTTCACTCTTTCTTTCCTTCTTTCATTCGTCCTGTGAGGCGGCGTAGTGGGAAACAGCCACAGAGGCGTATTATGTATTAATACATACGACTTAATAAATATTTCCAATTCATATTCATCATCAAGATTGAAAATCAAACCACAGCAACATAAAAAAAAATTACAACATACCCAAAAATAGAATCAAAAATCGGCTAAACCTACAGAAAACTCACAGCAATATAATACCGTGACGAGTCATTTTGTTTGTTTTTTGGGTGGTTCCAGTACGGAGACTTTGAGTTGAGTGATGTTTTCATTAGTATGAAATGCATCCACCAGTTTTCGGAAGGTCCCAGCATCTCCTTTTACAATTATTACCTCTAGACAGTAGTTTTCGTCGATATGAGCGTGAAGAAAGGTTGATATGATGTCGCCGAAATCGTGATGAATTTCAGAGATGGACCCATGCGATATTTTTCGCTCATAAATGATTGCAATAGATGCCGTGATTTCGTCTTCAAGTTCTTC
>PIXS01000407.1 GCA_003096255.1 Candidatus Bathyarchaeum sp.
AAGTGTGCCTTCACCCCACAGAAGCACGATATTCCGCCCAAGCAGTAGGAATCAACGTATTGCAGACACTAGAAAATGCGGGAATGCCCATACCTGTCCCCTTCAAAAAGAACCCCGAATCCTTCGGCTTAATCCTAATAACATAACTACCTTCTGAAACCATCCCCAAAGCACCTTCTCCCACTTCTCACTGGCTAAGAAGACAATGTTCGACAGTTTACTTCTTATCAGAATCAAACGCTGTCGATTACTTCCGAACCTTATATGTGAGCTAAAAACTCTGATTTTGTGATGTAAGTGACTGTGTGCAGATGACTTTTCTGATGTTTTTGGTTGTTAAAACAGTCTATATCGCTTGAATTTTAGTTAGCGTAACATCATCTTGACAGCCAATGGACGTCACTATCACTGGTAAATGGCGTTTTTTGTTGGGGTTTTGGGTTTAAAATCGTTTGAAGTTCCTGTTCTCCAAGATTTTTCTTTTGATAATTCTCACGAAATGTGACGAAACCTGACATTTTTTACTTTTTAGCCTCAAATTCACTGTGTTATGTGCGGAGAATTTAGCATTTTTACGATATTCGACAGTAGTTTCTTGCAGGCTTGACAATGAAATGGATGGAGACTGGAACGAATCCTGACGAAATCTGTCACGAATGATGAGCCGTCGAGTTGGATGATAAAATGTTTCTTTTTACTGTGACTTAATACGACAAGAGGCGTGAGTGACGAAGTTTTAGCATCTCAACCGCAGAAAGCTACTTTAGATTTGCTATATGTAAAAACTTAGATCTTGGTAGTAACAAGTTTGAGACAGGTTTCTTTCTGGGCGTGGCAGTTACTTATATTTGATGTCTGTTCAAAGATTGGTGTTTGACATTAATTTGTGTTCTAGCTGAAAAGCCGCTGCTGATTTTTAACTTGTTTGGGCTTATGTGACACAGCAGTCAACTGTTATCAGCTTTTTTCGAATTGTTTTCATATCCTACTTGTTTAAAACGCGTTTGTGTATTTTCACAATAAGCAGTTCTATGCTGTACACCAGTTTGTTAAGAAGCGAAGGATATTAAACACTCAATGTTGAATCCAATAAAAGAGGAGCTTGCGTTGGAAAGAATCGAAATCTTTGCAGTAACTGGATTGCCCCTTGTGAAAGAAGGGGATGACCTTGCGTCATTGATTTGTCGAGCTGCAGAAAAGCAGGGAACTCCTGTCCAGAATGGTGACGTTATTGTAGTTACTCATGTTATAGTTTCTCGAGCAGAAGGAGCCGTTGTAAACCTTGAAGAGGTAACGCCTTCAGAGTTTGCCAAATCCGTCGCCAAAAGAACAGGCAAAGACCCAAGACTTGTCGAAGTTGTTCTTAGAGAATCAAAAAGCATTGTTCGAATGCGTGAAGGAAAACTCATCACTGAAGCAAAACAGGGTTTGATCTGTGCCAACTCGGGGGTCGATGTATCTAACGTTTCTGGAGACAGCTACGTGGCTCTTCTGCCTGAAGATGCCAATAAGTCAGCCCAGACAATACGAAAGAGAATAATGCAAATAGCTGGGAAGGATGTTGCAGTCATTGTCTCGGACACCCACGGGCGACCTCTTCGACAGGGTGAAATCAACATAGCCTTAGGCACTTCCGGGTTCGAGCCAATACGTGATCGAAGAGGCGAAAAAGACCTTTTCGGTTACACCATCAGAGTTAAGAGAACCGCCATCGCTGACGAGTTAGCCTCAGCCGCTGAACTAGTAATTGGGCAAACAAACGAAGGCATCCCTGTAGCAATAATCCGAGGGTACAATTATCCCAAATCTGAAACCGCAAAGGCAACGAAGCTGATACGCCCTCCGAAAGAAGATTTGTTTGTCTAAAAAATTATCGGAACAAAAAAAGCAAATGACCACAAAAACTGACGTTATAATTTCAATATTGAAGCATACAAACTGCAGTACTGTTAGTGAAGAAGCTGTTGCCATGGATGCAAGTGTTCCTGTTCAAGTTGCCAACAATGTTTTGAGAGAGCTTCGTGAAATTGGGTTCATCGAATATGAACACGAACTAATCGAACTAACTTCGAACCAACGCATCAAACTTGCCATTCACGCAATCAACCATGGAACTGATATTGAAAGCGTCTGCAAAGTTCTTGAATGGAAAGAGTTTGAAAATTTTGCAGCTGCTGCATTTGAAGAAAACAACTTCGCTGTTAAACGTCGTTTCCGTTTTAAAGCGTCAGGAAGAAGATGGGAAATCGATGTTATAGCGTATAGTGAACCAATTATTGTTTGCGTTGATTGTAAACGTTGGCGGCGTGGGTGGGGAAATTCAGCAATAAGACGGGTTGCTACTGCACAGGCACAGAGAACAGAAGCTTTGGCAGGGAATCTTCAGAGTATCCAACGGGAAATAGGTTTAGGTAATTGGAAAGAGGCTACTCTTTTTCCGGTGATTCTTTCGTTGTTTCCTGGTCCAGTTAAATTTTACAGTAGCGTTCCGGTTGTTCCTATTTTGCAGCTTCAAAATTTCTTAGATGAGTTTCGGGGACATGCAAGTGAATTAGTTCATTTCAAGTCTGTGTTGGGGCCTAATCTATCTGATTATGTCGATAGGTGTGAGTAGTGCATTTCCGGGGATTCCTTTTCTGAAGCGGCTTCTGACCAGACCCTTTTTTCCATGTATAGCAACGATTTTTCCCTTGATTTTGTGTTCGTTAACTGGCCATGCGACTTTTTTGCCTACAAGTTGTGCTGCTTCATTAAGGGTTTTGATTTCGGGGAACTTGAGAATACATTCTCGTGTACCTTGATTGCTTGCCCCCGTTCGGTAGCAAAGAATATATCCTGAGGGTTTTTCAGGCAATACTAAAATCCCCCCGATGGCAGTTAACTTACTACGCTTTTTGTGCCTAAATATTTTTGCATCAATCCAGTTAAACGTCGGAAATTGCTTGAACAACTGTTTTCTTTACCGCTTTCAGGGCGGGATATAAACTGGAGACGCATAGAAGCCCTA
Source organism: Candidatus Bathyarchaeum sp. (assembly GCA_003096255.1). Next base: position 3,008 of record PIXS01000407.1, read on the forward strand.
AAATGGTGAGTAGTAATGCTGACACTGACGTCAAGGATGTTTGTGAGATAACGGGGTCCTGAATTAGGAACTCAAAGGTGATGAATAATCCGGCGGAAATTCCTATTGCTCCGCTTACTAAGATTATTAGGGTGGCTTGGGAGAAAATGATTTTGATTATTGTTCTTGGTTTGGCTCCGAGAGCTCTCATGATGCCAAATTCATGTTGTTGATTTGAAATGGAGAGCATCAGGTAGCTGAATAGAGCGATTACAGCTGTTGCCAGAGAAAAAATGGGTAAAAACATGATTAAAGACCAGATGCCGCCTAGATAGTTCACGTGCATATTCAGAATCGTATCAAGCTCCAAAACCTCCAAGTTTTCCACTGAAGCCACATTTTCTAGTTGGGAAAGAATCTGCTCCTTCTCTGAAGAGTCAATTTCGAGAAGAAGAATGTTGTAGCCTGATTCTCCGAGAGCAGTGTATAACGTTTCTAGGGGGAGGTAGACCACTTTTCCGTTGTTTAAGGGGTCCACGCACACCCCAACTATGTCGTAGGGTAGTGAGTTTTCGAAAACTTTGATTTCTTGTTGTAAGGAATCAGTAAACATGTTAAGAGCCAGCGAATCTCCAATCATGCTGCCTTCTTGTTCAGGTTCCCCAACTTTTCTTCCAAAAACCAGCCAATCATTAACAACATTTTCAGGTTCTACCCCAAGAATTAGTGCTTCACCCGACCGGCTACCCCCAATAATCACTGCCCCTGTTTGATCAACAGGATCAGGAACAATTCCCGGGACTTCTTGAACACGACGCTCTAAAATTAAACGGGCATCAGCTCCGTTTACACCCTGAATATCAGCCAATTTGTTTATTACTGATTCGGAAATACGTAACTCTTGATTGAGATAATCAAGTTGCTCCAACGCTTTTTCTTCAAAGAACCGTGAAAGAAGATTAACATAGCGGTCAGCTATGGTTGGATGAGCTACAAGAACCGTGTTTCTGCCGACTGCACGCTCAACGTAGCTTACTGTGGTCTGGTTAGCCATTGTTCCTCCTGCAATTGTCACTGTGGTTAAGGTCAGAACCACAGTTAGGCAGATTATGGTTTGAGTTGTCACGGATTTTCTGCGAAGTAAACTTCGGAAAGCCACTTTGAAGGGCAAACCTAGGGCTGAAGGAAGTTTTCTTCCTAGTCCAGCTGTTGTTTTGAGCTTGTAAATTGGCGACAAAGCTTCTGCGGGTTTTGCTTTCGCTGCTTGGCGTATCGGTGACGCACCGAAAATGTGGGAAGATATTAGGAGAATAACTGAAACAACAATGATTATTTCTAGATTAAGTGCTTGCGAGATGGCGAAGCCTGCTGCGTTCAAGAGCGTTGTAGCAATATAGAATGTTGTTACTCCGAGTATTATTCCAGTTAATGTGCTGAAGAAGATTAGGAGAGATAGTTCTGTGAGGAAATAGGCGAAAATGGAGCCACTTAGGCAGCCTGATGCCTTCATGACGCCGATGTCTCGCATCCGTTCAGACATTGTAAGACGGACCAGAAAGGACGTAATTAATGGACCTGTTATGATGTTTAGAACACTGATTGTGAGAATGATTAGGAAGAGTATGTTTGTGAATCCACTCGTTAATCGTCCCTCTTTTGCAAAATGGGAGATTTCAAATCCTAAGTTGGCTCCAAAAACAGCAAGAAAAATTGTCGCGGCTGTAATCAGAGTTAAACCTACGATAGTTAATGTTGTTTGAGTTTTTCTTCTTGTCAAATCCTTGACTGGAAAAGAGATTTCACTCATTTAGTCTGTGAGCCTCCCGTCCTTCAGAAGTAAGGAACGGTTTGCCAGCTTCAGCAGCTTTTCGTCATGGGTCGCTACGATAACTGTTTTTCCTTCATCTTTGATTTTCTCGAGGATACTGATTATTTCGAGACCTGTTTTTGTGTCCAAGTTTCCTGTGGGCTCATCTGCAATGAGAAGAGGCGGATCGTTGGCTAGGGCTCGCGCAAAGGCTACTCTTTGGCGTTCGCCTCCGCTGAGTTGGGCAGGAAAGTGGTTACCCCGATGATCTAAACCAACAAGTTTGAGCAAGCTTTCCGAGCGGCTTTTGATTTTTTCTCTTTGCCAGCCGGCTAGCTCTATGACAAATTCGATGTTCTCAAGGGCAGTTAGTGTTGAGATGAGGTTGTAGGATTGAAAGACAAAGCCTATGTATGCAGAGCGGAAGGTTGCCAAAAAATCCTCGTCATATGTTCCGAGGTCATGACCAAAGACAACAATTTTTCCACTCGTCGGCTTATCTAAAGCTCCAATTAGATTCAGGAGCGTTGACTTTCCTGCACCTGAAAGTCCATAGATTGAAACGAAGTCATCCTCCTCAACAGTGAGGTTCAAGTTCTTCACAGCTTCAACAATCACATCATCAATCGTAAAATGCCTGCATAACTCAGAAGCCACAATAACATTCTCTTTCATTTTTGCACCATCTCCTGTTTTCGTTGCCAACTAGCGGGTTCAAGGTAAAATGTGCCAAAAATGTTTGAAAGCGTTTTGGTACAACCGTTTAACGAGCGTATTTGTTGATGAAACTGTATCCACACAATTCTAGTTCTTGTGTCGTAATGGGATTTCTGGCTGATTCTGATGTTAGTTGCTTTTCGTTTATGAAAACACCTCACATGTTTGATGTCAAAAAGCCTACCCTTTTTGTGCAAAAAGTGTGAGTGTTTATTGTTGGCTCTGGAACATTTCATGTTTCACGGCGAATAACTCGGACAACTTGATGAGTGTTGCTTTCGTTGTAGTTTGGATGAGTGTCGTGGTCTTTGTTTTACTGATGTCTCCTGCAAGTTTTCCTTCTAACAGTTTGACGAAACTGTTAGTTACCTTGTTTCACCAGCAAAATCCTGATTTGAAGCCCAATTTGGGCTTATTTTGGGTGTTTTAGAGTCCGAAACCCGGATGTGGGAGCTGCTTCAGGAAAGTGATGCTAAAAAGGCATTTTTAGTGAATAATTTAAAACCTTTTTTTCAGCAATTTGGGGAAGTATCTTCTCCAGTCTAGGTGGGCATACCTGGACATGGACGAGCCGACGCCGACCATGCTGCGTAGGGTCCAGCCGCCATAAACTGATAGGTCAAAGCCTGTGAATCCGAAAGTCTCGATTAATTCTGTTGCTCGCAGGTGGCGCAGAGCATGTGTTCTGAAGGGTTTCATGTGAGCTCTAACGGGTTTAGGTTTGGGTTCTTCTGGATCATATTGGCTGTATTTATCTATGGGATACCGTAATCCCGCAAATGTTTCTTGGGCATAATCCCAAGCTTTCTGTCTTGTGAAAGGGAATACTTTGTCGCTTCCGCATTCTTGGTAATAGTTGTAGAGGGGTTCGGTCCAGGGCTCATACTTTTTTTCTAGGGGCAATGCAATCTTTCGTATTTTTCCGTCACGCTTGGCTGTTCTGACTGTGAAGATGGCGGCTTCTGTTTTGATGTCTCCGAGCTCAAAGGTTTCACGTTTGACGTCTGTTCCTGATGGTCCACGAGCCACTGTTTGGTTGTGTGTCAAGTCGTAACTGTTTGTGGCTCCAACGATTTCTGATGCCCGTGCACAGAACAGGTATGCCGCCATTAAGCAAAACTTTGCCTCTTTTTTGGTTGCCTGTTCTATTCTTTCTCTTACTGTTTCGACTTCGGGTAAAGTCAGGTCGTCCATCGTTGCTTGACGCTCAATTGAAATTATGAAAGCCCCATATTTAACGTTGACAGTTGACGAGAACTGTTAAAGATGCCTTCTGCAGCACAGACAAGAGTCATTTTAGGCACTTGGTAAAGCATCCTTTTCGCTCTTTTGAAGCCACAGACGGTAGTGGTGACTGGTTTTAGGCAGATAATACCATTCTCACGAACACCACCAGCACGTCCAAAAAACCCCTCTACAACCGATAATATTGGCTGGTTTTGCCTACGTCATGCACCATACAATACCCTACTCATGAAATTAAGGCCCAAAACAGCGCCCTTTCCAGAACGTA
>PIXS01000408.1 GCA_003096255.1 Candidatus Bathyarchaeum sp.
GTGGAAAGAACTGGAAAAATGTTATGGGAAGGGCTGTTCGTTCCATCGTTTGAGGTTTTCTTCGCATCTTTTTTTGATGTCGGGGTCGTCTGTTTTGTCTCGTAGGTTTTCGACGAATTCGATGCGTTTGTTTACTGCCCTGATTTCTCCTGTTTCGTAGTAGAGTCTTCCTTCAATAAAGTCTTTCATCTGCTGGGTCTTTTGGATGATGAATCCTGCATCGTCGATGGGGTCGTCAAGGGCTTTTACGTGGAACCATATGGCTGCTTCTTCTTCACGGAGTTGGCTTAATCCCGTGATTTCTCGGATTGTTCTTATGTATGTTTGCACAAAATCGCAGTATCCCGCAGCCGCAATCAATTCTAGGGCTTTATTAACTCGGGCAACAAACTCTGGGCTTCCTTTCGTTTCTAGGTCATGCTTGTAGCCTTGATCTATGAGTTCTTTAGCCCTTTTTACTTCGTCCTTAGTGTACACTCTTTCAGGAAAATCCATTCTACATAATTCCTCCACAAACAATAGTATGTTATACTATTGTGCTAGCATTTTATAGATTTTGAGGTTTTTGCCGCCAGAAACGTACTCGATCATTTTGCGTTTTTCTAACTCTTTTAGGAAAGCGTTTGCTAGGCTCAGGCGTATGTTATATCGGGAAGCTACCACAGAGGGTGTAAGAACTTTCAATCCTTTTAGTTCGCCTAAAACTTTTTTGTTGTCGATGTCAGGCATCGTTAGTCCGAGGCTCTTTTTTGCTGCTGGTGCCTCGTCCGCTTTTTTCTCTTTATGCTTTTGTTCTTTGGGTGCTTTTGGTTTGGTCATTTGTTTAAGGGATTGTTTCTTTTTTCCGCCGCCCATTGTATCTTCACCAGAGTTTGAGAAAGAACCGCTCCTTATAGCCTTTCTCCTATTTTAGGCTACTTCGCCGATTCCAATCTTATTTTTTTTCTTCCACTCTTCCAGTGGGACACCCATTTCTTTCTCTACTTCTTGTCTGTGGATAGAGTTCATGGTGCAGAAGGGGATAATTCTGCCGTCAGGAACAGCATAGTGGATGCAGCAGCTTTGAACACGTTCCAAGTCGAAGTTGTAGGGGTCCATGAAGTGCATCGACGAAATCAAGAGCATTTTCCTGTGAAGGTCACCCAGAGAGTCATAAGAGCCCGTTCTCAGAATTGGGAGCAGATATTTTCGTAGCAAGCCAAACTTGATGTGACGGAGAGCTCCTACTAGCCGCAGCTTAGCTTTTTTTATGTGACCTTTTGAGGCTTCCTCGTAGACTTTGTCTAGGGTGCCGATGAATTTGTCAACGTTGCCGTAGCGGTTGATGGGGATCAGGTCGTCGCCGTCGACAAAGGCGTAGGTTGCCATTCCGCAGTGTGGGTGAGCGGTGAATTCTACGTAACTTTTCTCTCTTATTGCGCTGATGGCTTTTGATATGGGCACTACAGTGGGTACGGGGTAGAAGTCTGAGACCTTGATTTTTCCTTCTGTCTGTTCTTCGACGAGTTTCATGAAGTCGGGAATTGTTATTCTCATTTTTTCTCGTTCATCTTGTGGGATTCTGCCACAGATGGAGACTGGCTGCACGTTGACGCATCGAACTAAATCGAAGTTCTTAATCGCGAATCGAATAATGTCTCCGAGCTGGTGGTCATTGACTCCTTTAACCAACGTAACAACTAGTACGACGCTGAGTCCTGCTTCACGCATGTTTTCAAGGGCCTTCATTTTGGTTTCAAGAAGGTCAACGCCTCTTGTGAACTTGTAAACGTCAGATGTTAAGCCGTCGAACTGCAGGTATATTGTAGATGCTCCAGCTTCAAGCAAGCCTCGGCAGAATTCTACGCTTTTCGCGAGGCGAACGCCGTTTGTGTTGACTTCTACGTGGCGGAAGCCCAGTTCCTTTGCTTTCTTCACGAGCTCAAATAGGTCTTTGCGTATTGTTGGTTCTCCGCCCGAAAACTGTATTCCTGGTGGCGGTGTTGGCTTGTTGTTTCTGAGGTTTTCGAGCATTTCAAAGATTTGTTCTTTTGTGGGCTCGTAAACGTATCCTGCTTGTGCTGCGTTAGCGAAACAGACTGGACATGTTAGGTTGCATCGGTTGGTTATGTCGACTATGGCTAGTCCGGTGTGGGATTTGTGTTCGGGGCAGATTCCGCAGTCGTATGGGCAGCCTTTTTTTGTTTCTGTGCGGGGGTTTTCTAGTCCTGTGCCTACGTGTCGCATTTTTGCGGCTCTTTGGTATTGTTCGTAGTCTGACCAGTATAGTTCTGTGACTTTGCCGTGGTCTGGGCACTCTTTTGTTATGTAGACCTTGTTGTCTTCCTCAAATATTGTTGCGTCTAGTACTTTGAGGCATTCTGGGCATAGTGATTTTGTTTCTTTAATAACCTGCAATTTGACACCACTCTTGGGGGTAACATTTTTCTAGTGGCTGGAGAGCATATAAGAAGGTTTCCAAACTTTTCAGAAGGTGAAAAAGGTTGACTACGCCAGTCAGCGAAGACGCAAAACGGGTTCTCCACGAAGTAGGCCTAACAGAATACGAAACACGAGCCTACCTTATCCTCCTTGAACAGGGAGTCATGACAGCCAGCGAAGTCAGCGAACACGGCAGAATCCCATACTCCAAAGTCTACGAAACCCTGAATTCTCTAGAAAAAAAGGGCTGGCTAGAAGCCGAAAAAGGCAGACCCACCCGCTACTTCCCCAAAGCCCCAACTGAATCACTGGAAGCTGCGAGGCTGCGGCTCGAAGACATGGTGAACGGCTGGAAACACGTTGTCATGGGCGAACTACAACCCCTATACGAGAAAAGGGAACTGATGGAAAAACCTGACATGTGGATACTGCGGGGCGAATTCAGCATAATGGCAAAGCTGCAGGAAATGATGGGCATTGTAAAGTCTGAGTTGTTGATTGCTGTGCCCGCGTTTGCGAAGCCCTTTGTTGATGCTTCTGTATCCGCTTTGGGTCAGGTGAGAGCCAGCAACGTAGACGTCAAAGTTATGCTCGCCGGCAAATGGACACAAAAAGAGTTGGCAATGCTCGGAAACGTCAGACTCAGAGACAACATGTTCGGCGGCGGAGTCATCGTAGACGGCAAAGAAGCCCTCCTCTTCTTAGGTGAGGCAGACACAAAACGCAGCTACAGTGGACTACTTGTTATCTGGAGCAACCACATCGGACTAGTAAAATTCGCACGAGAATACTTCCAACTCCTATGGGACACAGCAAAACCAACCTAACTATTTCATAGTAGGAGCCTAATAGCAGCAGATTGTTGAAAAATAGCTTTTTTCTGAAATTCAGCA
>PIXS01000409.1 GCA_003096255.1 Candidatus Bathyarchaeum sp.
CTTTTCCGTCTTTAGCCGCCTGTTCCGCTTCAGGCATGCTCAGTTCATCAAACCAGTATGTTCGTTTTTTGCTCAAACCTGATTCCTCGCTATTCCTGTTGTCTGTCACACAAGCTACGTACACTTTCACTCATTAAACTATCGAGTCCTGTCAACGCAAGGAAAAGTTTGACCAACCAAATTGGTGTACTCTTTGCTGTTCCATACGTGGAACGGAATGTTCCTTGAATAGAACTAAATTCGAAAAAAGGATGGATTGTTTCATGGTGACGAATGATGGAAAGCTGGCTTCAGAAATCTTTAGGTTCCTACAAGTTCTGGATATTTGTTGGCGCACTTGCCTACTTCATTTATGCAGCATATTTTGCCGTCTACGGACTTTCTTTCAGTGTTGGATTGCTTTCTGACCACTATGTCTTCGACCACGTGTCACAAGACCCCTGGTGGTGGGCAATCCTATACTACGGAAGCGAAGGAGTTTTCGGGTTCCTATCTGGCTTCTTCTGAGCCATCGCAGGCCTCTTCGCAGTCTACGCAAGTTTTCTCTATTGGCGAAAAAAAGACATCGAGCTAAATTCGATAAAGCAACACGTTTCTAAGGCTCTGCTTTTTGAAGCAATCTACTTCATTTCCTTAAGCATGTCAGTAGTTGCTTCTCTTAGTTACTATTTCTCAGGCAGTAAGTTCTACTATTTTGACGGTCTCCCAGGTCTGATTTTTGTTCTAGTCGCTGGATTGCCCTTGCTAGCCATGATCGTTTTTGTTGCTCCTACGTTGCTGAATTTGAGAAAAAAAATTCTTCATAATGCTGGAGAAAAGGAAGTTAGTAAATGGGCTTGTTTAGTGGGTGTTGCATATCTTTTTGTAGTTTTTTGGTTTAACTATTCCATGTCTTGGGCTGGAGTTATGGTTCCCCATCCTCGCATTCATTACGGGTTATCTTTTCTGCTTTTGCCAGCTAACTTGGTGAGTTTTCTTCTAACGTTTGTTGGTCTTCTTTTGTTGGCTTTCTATGGTTTAATGGTCTTTTTGCCCGTTATTCAAAAGAAGTCGATGCAGCTTAGTCCGAAACGCATCGGGGCACTGCTATCGGTTTTAGGTGGATATTTCTGGTTCAATGTGTTCTTTTATTATTCTACTGGCGGATACCACGCTAATCCTAGTGTCTGGTATGAGGTTGTTGGTCCTCTTCACAATCCATATTTCTGGTGCTTCACCTTACTCTTCTTGGGTTTAGTACTGCTTCTAAGGTCTAACAGTTTGGGCTCAAAACGTTAGACCTAAACCCAAGCAACGACGTTAAGGTAACCTTTTATTCCATTTCATAAATAGTTATAAGAGAATCTCTTGAGGGGAGAAAATGAAAAAATTCTCACTAATTTTTACTCTAGTATTATTGGGTTCAATAGTTTCATCCTTCTTTCTAACAGTTGGTTACTGTGATTGGCGCACACCCACCCAACTAACCAGCAACTCTGCAGATAATTCAAGCCCAGCTATTAGTGGTGATGGAACAAAAGTAGTATACCAGTCAAACGTGGATGGTGATCAAGAGATTTTTGTGATTGACTCAGATGGAACAAACCTAACTCAACTAACCAACAACGCCGCAACCGATAGAAATCCGTCAATCAGTAATGATGGAACAAAAATAGCCTTTGAATCAAACGTGGACGGCGACTGGGACATCTTCGTAATCAACTCAGATGGAACAGGCTTAACCCAACTAACCAGCAACACCTTAGCCGATGCATACCCCGCCATTAGCGGTGACGGAACAAAAATAGTGAAACGGTCAAATGTGGGCGGTACCAATGAGCTGTATATGGTTAACTCTGATGGTTCAGGGTCACCAACAAAGATAACCAGCAACCAAGCAACTGTTTGGATTTCATCGATTAGTGGTGATGGCACAAAAATAGCCTACATATCCGATGTGGATGGAGACAGGGAAGTTTTTGTTATTAACTCGGATGGCTCAGGCTTAACACAACTAACCAGCAACACTGCAGACGATAATGTTCCAGCCATCAGTAATGACGGAACAAAAGTAGCCTTCGAATCAATCGTGGACGGTGACTGGGACATTTTTGTAATCAATTCAGATGGAACAGGTTTAACCCAACTAACTAACAACGACTTAATCAATAGGGCTCCGTCCATTAGTTATGACGGCTCAGAAATAGCATACTACTCAAATGCAGATGGTGACCACGAGATTTTTGTGATGAACACTGATGGCTCAGGATCACCAATTAAACTGAGCGAAAACATCGTAACCGATGCAGATCCTTCCATTAACGGTTATGGACAAAAAGTCGCCTACATGTCTGGAGAGGGGAATGTAAACGAAATTTTTGTGGTTACCCAAGAGGACCCATCTCCTCCTTTTGACCAGATGTTAAGCATTAATGATGGCGCAGCTACAACCGATTCTGTGTCAGTAACTCTCACCCTATCTGCAACCGACCCGGGTTCTGGCGTTATTGAGATGCGTTTAGCTAACGAAGGGGAACCGTGGTCAGATTGGATGCGTTATGATACTTCAAAGTCTTGGACTTTGACTTCGGGAGATGAAGAGAAACGGGTTTGGGTAGAGTTCAGGAACGGAGATGGAGTAGTGTCCACTCCAGCCACTGATACAATAATGTTGGATACAACTCCTGCAGTAAATCATGACATAGTTTATGATCAAGTCACCTATGTTGTTCAGACTCGCAGCAACTCAACATTAACAGACATGACTTTTAGTCAAGGAGAAAAGTTACTCCAGTTTAGCGTAGATGGAGCAACGGGCACAGCAGGATTCTGTGACATCGCTATTCCAGCTGAGTTGATGTCAGGAACATTCTCAATCTTCATAGACGACGTGCCCTTAGTTGAAAACATGGATTACACCCAAACAGTCAACGGCACCCACTACCAATTCAGCATCACCTACGACCACAGCACACACACGATAGAAATCTTTTCAACAAACGTAATCCCAGAACTAACATCACTCATGCTCATATCAACATTCGTCATAGCAACAGCAGTTATTCTAACATATGAACGAAAAAAGTCAAACAAAACTGGCTTTTAGCCGAGCAGTTAGATTACTTTCATTGTTTGTTCGTAGTATCGTGGACCATAGCTTATGGTAATTTGGTGGTAGATGTTGGTTCCGTCAATGACTTTCTCAAGGTTTCCTTCAACCAACACAGTTTCGCCCTTTTTTGCCTGCATCCTGAACTCTTCCATGTAAGAAAATATCCGCGTGACGTCCTCGACTTCTGGTCCGTCTAGGACCTCTTTTACTTGAATCGGGTATATGGATGGAATATATGGTGCGTCCTTGTCGTCGGTTATTTCAACAATTGCTTTGATCCATCCTGCATGGTAGATTCGGGCAAAATTGTTGAATTCGTTAACGTTTTCTTTCCAAGATTTCACTGGCTCAAACTCTGCCTTAACAATTCTTCCAGCGTCCGCTGAATCGAAGTAGGCATAAATCATCTTTCTTCGCTGATGCCAAACATACTCTTCTAGGCTGTAGTTGAGGAACTTCCAGTCCTTTGACGTAACAGCTTTCATGTTGTCAAACTCGTTCCGCAACAACGGATCGTCCCTGTACAGCGTCTCCAGCGCCCTGCAGAGAGTGTCCAAGTTTTTTCTGCCATAAACGATGAAATCTAGGTCAGAAAGCTGGGGGTGATAGAAGTCGTGGAGCAGGGAGCCGAAGACTCCGAAATCTGTTTCTTTTAAGCCTGACTGATTCAGAACTCGCGCAAACAAATCGTTTAGTGCCTTCAGTAGCACGTCGTTAGGTTCTTTCTGTAGCACCTGCTGTAGGCCAACGTCTGGTTTGCGGACTTCTGTTATGTCGGCTTCGTTTACGCCTGCTACACACTTTTGGAGGGGTTCATAATAGATGGCGTACTGTGGAAACGTGTTGAAGATTAGTTTGAGTCCCTCGTCTGCAAAAAACTTGTAGTAGACGGTCTTGTTTTCGCCTCTTTTTGCCCTAGGATTTGTTGACTTGAAGACCTCTGGTGAAGCATATTCTGGGTCACACACGTACGCGCCTTTGGGATGCATGTAACCATACACCCTGAAAAGCATCCCATCGCCAGTGAGTAAAGCATCACGGTCTCTAAGCTTCATAGTTCCAACACTTCGCCTCGTCGATATATTACTGTTCCGAGCACCCGTGCTTCAGTGCTAATCATGATTGTCTGCATTGGTCAAATTTTCTTGACTAAGCTCAAGTCAAGGTTTCTTGACAAAAATACTTTTCTTGTCAGCAGAACCTATTCTATTTATGGTTCAAACTAAAACGAATCATTCTAAGAAGTCACTCTCATCTACATTATTGATAACCCTGCTCGTTAACGGATTATTTCTAATCTTTGCAAACTCTGGTTTGGTGCTAGCTGCTACAGACGTTTCGGGAATAATCAGCTCAGACACAACGTGGACGAAGGCAAGCAGTCCCTACTCTTTGGTTGGGAATGTTCTTGTTGGTAATGGGGCAACATTAACTATCGAGGCTGGAGCAACCATTAACCTAAATGATTATTACATCATGGTAAACGGGACTCTCAGGGCACAGGGCAGTGAAACAGAACAGATTCAGTTCAACAGTGGAGAAATTAGCTTCACACACCATAGCAGTGACTGGGACGAGCAGACAGGCACTGGATGTATAATAGAGAATGCAAATCTAGACACAACTTTTTTAGACATTGCTTCTGTTTCTGTCAAGGTAAGCAAGAGCACTGTCAATGCTGAGATATTCGGTTTAGGACAATCAGTAATTGTGGACAACACCATTAACGGGAAAGTCTCCGGCAAAGTAGTTACAAACAACACAATCACGGGTGATGTTGATGGTAAGACGGTTGTTAACAACAGAATTACAGGTACAGTGTATGGCACTGTAATTTCGAATAACACCATTACGGGTGGTGAAGTTTCTGCTGCAGCTACCACAGAGGGTACTGTGGTTTCGAACAACACCATCATGGATTGTGATGTTGGAATCAGCTGTATTGGGTATTCAGTTATTTCTGGCAACACCATCTCAGGTTGTGGAGTCGGCATCGAGACATATGTTGTCCAAATGGTTGGTGGCACCAGAGTTGCTTATCCATTAATTGAAAGAAATCTGATTACCAATAATACTCGTGGCATCACCATTGTATTACGTTCCCGTTTTGAGCCGGGTACTTTGGTTCCTACAATTCAAAACAACACTATTGCACACAATTCTGTTGGACTCTATTTATACATAACCAACTATGGTGCAACACCTCCAATCATCTACAACAATATTCACGGCAACTCTGATTACAACATCCAATTAGATGCGGAAACAGACAAGCACATTAATGCTACCTACAACTGGTGGGGAACAACTGACACACAAGCAATAAACCAGACAATCTACGACTACAAAAACGACTTCACTTTGGGTACAGTCACTTTTGAGCCATTCCTTACTGAACCAAACCCCGAAGAAATGGCTACTCCTATCCCAGAATTTCCCTCATGGCTACTTTTACCCCTGTTCCTTACCGCAACTGCACTAGTGATTTTATACAAGAGAAGATTAAAGA
>PIXS01000410.1 GCA_003096255.1 Candidatus Bathyarchaeum sp.
CCTACAGGAATGAAATTGAATAATGTGAATCTGTCAATTCCCATGTTTTCAGCCATTTCAAGGATTGCAGGAATTTCTGTTAGATTGTTTTTGGTGCCAGTTAGTGCTACGCAGGTGGAGATGCCCTGTTTCAGGCAGTTCTTTAGTCCCTGTATCGTCTGGTCGAAGGCACCATTCACTCCCCTGAAGCCGTCATGTGTTTTGGCGTCGATTCCGTCGACACTTACTTCCACGTAATGGAGTCCAATTTCTTTGAGTTTTTTCACGTTTTCTTTGTTGAGGAGGGTCCCGTTTGTGGCTAGGGAAACGTATAGTCCTGAGTCAACGGCGTGGCGCGCAACTTCAAAGAAGTCTTTTCTCATTAGGGGTTCGCCCCCTGAAAAGGCTAAAGAGGTGACGCCAAAATCTGCCAGCTCATCAACGACTTTTATGGCTTCTTCAGTGGAGAGTTCCTTGTTGGAGTTGTCTCCAGCATCTAGGTAACAGTGTTTGCATTTGAGGTTACATTTGTATGTGAAGTTCCATACCACAAGGAAAGGCGCATGAACCTGTATGGGACGACTGAAACCAAACTCTGCAAAACCGTGAACTATACTGTTTACGGCTCGCCGAACGTAAAGGTCTGAAAAAATTTTGGAAACACGACCCTTGTCAACAGCCAACACGGTCTGAATAAAACCAATCCAGAACATTATAACTCTAACATAGCTGTTACAAGAGGAACATTTCGAGTTGTTGACTCCAGCGTACTTGTCTAGGGCAGATTCAAGGGGGCTACGGTTACATTTTGGGCACTTTCGTAGAGCCATTTTCAGCATCCATTTTACGGGTGGCGTCTTGATAACCGAGTTCCAGAGTTTCTGGTTTGTTAGCAGATTCATCGAAATCTTTCCAAGTGGCGCTTTATTGTAACGTTACTAGGGTAGTAGTAATAGCGGAAAAAATAAACTTAACTAGAAAAAACTGCCCTTAACGTTCTCACAGTTTTATTATAGAAAAAAGGAAAAGGAGGGTTTTTTAACCCTTTTTTTGGCGTTTTTACTTCCGTAGCAGCACGTAGATGGCGATTAACAGTGCTATTATAACAAGCACCAGTATTGCCATAACGTATGTTGTCAGGTTTGTTACGCTTTCGTCAACGCTGTTAACAGAGTCTTCCAGATCGCTTGTATCTGCTCCGCCTACAGGCTCAGCGACTGTCAGGTAAGTTGTTTGCGTGGAACCATAGTATGCTTTAGAGCCTTCGAAGGTGGCAACTATTGTGTATGTTCCTGTTTCTTCAGGACAGAAGCCTAAAGCCCAGTTACCATACGAGTCACTAGTGGCGTCCATGGATTCTGGATTACCGCTAGGCGCGATTACTTCCACCTTAACTGTGACACCAATTGCGTCCATTGGGCGCTCATAGTTCTTGTAGACATACAGCATCCACTCGGATTGGCCTGCGTCAGATACGGCGGGAACTCCATATGGGAATCTTAGCTTCGTTGCAGCATCTTGTGTGCCCGGAGACACGTCCATAACAGTACCTTGTATTGTAACGGCTGATCCCATCTCTGCAACTGCCTGAGGCTTTTCAACAGCAATAGCACTTGGACCTCTACCGACTGCGTATACGCGCTGGTCATAGGTATCCATAGCAGCCATTATGCTGTCTCCTATGATGGCCTGTCCACCCCAACGAGTTGAGCGGAACATGCCGTCTGCTGTAAACACTTCTGTTCCGGTTTCTAGATCAAGTACCACGAAGGGTGCGCCACGTGGTTTAGGATCTAGTGGAGAGTGTTCCTGGTGAGCAACGTAAACTTTTCCGTCAGCAACGAATTGGGGTACGGCTGGCCAATTTGTACTCCACAAGATTTCTTTGTATTCATCTGGGAATTCGTATTCCCACAGCTCTTTGCCTGTCGCTATTTCGTGACCACGTAATACTCCGCCCATACCACCGCCTAGAACCACTATGCCGTCTGAACCAACTGCTTGACCCCAACGTGGGAAGTACAAGTTTGTGGCTGTGGCGATGTCAGGTAATGGATCAGTTGGACCCCATATCTCTTCACCGCTATCGATGTCAAAGCCCCAATTTTGTCCGGTCTCTTTTGCTTGTACAATGAAAACACCATCTTCTAAGCTAGGTTGGAAGTTAGGCGTGAAATGTACCCAGAGATCTGCTACAGGTGGAGTCCACGGTTCTCTCCACATTAGTGTTCCTTCATGTCCTGGTTGCAAGCTTAGGGCCCAGAATTCAGGATCGGTCTGTGGACCACCAAATATGTTTCCAGTGTTTGAACCGATTATTCTGTCCTCCATAATTAAAGTGGAGTAAAAGGCGCTAAGTGGCGGCAAGTCAGGTATTGAAACGTTCCATACCATGCCTCGTTCAGCGTCGTAAACTCGGTCGGAGTATTCTGCGTCCAATCCTATGTTTCTACCCCAACTACCATCATTTGAATTACCGTAATCCTGTGGGTTCACCGTTTTAACATTGTTCCATAGACTCATCCAGCCTCCGTCGATGTTGATCGTGTATACCAGCAATTCACCGTTTGGTCCATGTACTCGTGTTCCGCTGGGCACATTCTCTATACTGTATGACCAATCTCCAGTAAAGGGATCAAATGCGTGCCAAGTGCTGCCTGCAGTGCTCCATAAGTAGGAGTAAACTGCGTGGTGATTGAATGCGTCCCAAAACATTTGTTGACCAAAGGCTAGATTGCGAATGCTTCCATCTGGAGTTTGAAGAGGCTTTTGCCAGTCTACTTCGCCGGTATGCAAGTCTACTGCAACTACTTCCTGACTCTCAGGAGGAAGAACCCCTTGAGTCCTGGTGTTGAGCAGGTTGTAGTAGAGTTTTCCACCGATGATAATGTCATTTTGGTACAGACCTTCATAGGCATCTCCTTCTGAATAACCGTGATGTCCCTGCGCTCCTCCTGCTAAACCACCTTTAGATAGGGGTCTAGCCCAAAGGATGTGAGCGGTTTCTGGAGCATACTCATTGTTTGGTGCATACCTGTTTCCTACGTTTTCATGAACTTCAAGCCAGTTTCCTGTGATTCTGGACCATTCTCTAAGTTGGGAGTCGATAGGTCGAGTCCAATATTCCTCTGGTAGATTGAAGCCGGGGTGGTATTCTTGTTGTACGTCTACTACAACAAGTTCTCTTCGATCAGTCTGGCTGGCAAGCATTGTACCTGCAGGAAGACCTAAGGTGGCATATTCTAGTTCTTGTTCTGGGAAGTATAGTGTAACATAGTAGTTACCTACAATGGGAGGCACATATATCATGGCAGATAGCCCTCTGGTGTCAGTGTTGAGGTCCTCAAAAGTTTCAACG
>PIXS01000411.1 GCA_003096255.1 Candidatus Bathyarchaeum sp.
AAGGTGTAAAAATGAAAAGGTTAAACAAAACAAAATTTGTAGTTTTGCTAGTTGTCGCTCTTCTGATTGTTTCTGCTTTTGGAGTGATGACTATCCCCATTCAAGCGCAAGATGGAACCCACGGTGGGGCACCAGTAATGGCGGAGTGGCCAACGGCACCTCCTACAGGTGTCACTCCAACCATCACGATTGATTGTACTGCGTTTATGAGTTTCCAACCAAACCCAATAGGAGTCGGACAAAGCCTTCTAGTAAACCTGTGGCTTGAACCAGCAACTCATTATAGTCGCTATCGCTCGGGATACACCGTTAAGATATCAAAGCCAGACGGCAGCCAGTCTGTTGTCGGTCCCATTAACTCTTACCAAGGAGACACAACAGCATGGTTTGAATTGCCAATCGACCAAGTTGGCGAATGGACACTTCAATTTACAGCAAAGGGCAATTATTTCCCAGCAGGATGGTACTACAACGGAGAAGTCTATGAAACAGAAGAAGACCTGCCACCAGGTCCCTTTGGCATGTTTAGTAGACCAACATACCTAGAAGACGCATACTACCTAGAAGATTCCACACCAGAACAAACGCTAACTGTGCAAGAAGACCTAGTACTTTCGTGGCCTGCACGTGAACTTCCAACAGATTACTGGGACCGCCCGATATACATCACCAACAGGGAATGGTGGTCAATCGGCGGTGGTTATCCGTTTACGGGAATAGGCGGAGGACCCGACTGGCCAGCTGATACAAACGTGTATTCAAGCAACTACCATTACACGCCGTATGTAACGGGTCCTGATTCTCCTCACATTTTATGGAGACGACAAGGAGCTTTGGGTGGCATCGTGGGAGGACAATACGGCTATAGGTCACTGGGGCCAGGAGAAGGCGGTTATGCAGGCACACCCGAGATAATCTTCCAAGGAAAGTGCTACGATACAATTCAAAAAGTTCTGAATGGTGAACCAATAGCAGTATGGCAGTGCTACGATTTGCGAACAGGAGAAATTTACTGGGAGCAACCTGCCACGATTACGGGAATGGGATTCTTCGGACCTAGTTACGGTACACCCACTGTAGTTGCGTACGATGATGCACCTCCAGCAGTTCCTGGAGCAGAACAAACAGGTTTAGGCACAGGCTACTTCTCATTACTAAGCATTGGCGACAACCTGATAAAATACGACCCAATGACCGGAGAAGAGAAAGCAAACGTACCAGGAATGTCAGGAACATACTACCGCGAACCCTACGTTTTGAGCGTACAGAACCTAGGCGGTGGTGAATACCGTTTAATCAACTGGACAATCGCAGGAACCAGTGATGACTTCAGTAGCAGAGTGATAAGTAACATAACTTTCCCCTTTAGTTCATTAGGTGCAAGCGATTTTGAATCAATGGTTACAGTTAGGGCTTCATCAATTAATGACCCCGGACTAGGAACAAGCCGTGGAACAAGGGTACAGTGTGCTAGTCTAATAACAGGAGAACTTCTGTGGGACGTCACAACCGACGACATCACATTTAGCACCAGTACTGGAGTTGCTGATCACGGAAAATACACAGTCCGTATGCTTGGCGGATGGTGGGACGCTTGGAATTTGAATGACGGCAGTCTTGCATGGAAGAGCGATGTTCTGGAATATCCCGGGGGAGACTGTGGAGCTTACAGCATATCATCGTTTGGCGGAATGTTCTTTGACCAATCATATCATGGCCTCTACGCTATTGACTGGGATACCGGTGATGTTGTTTGGAACTTCTTAGACCCATGTGTTCCCTTCGAAACACCTTACGGTGTGTCACCTCTGTTTGTACGTGGCGTGCAAATCGTGGATGGAAAAATGTACATAGCTAATGGTGAACACTCACCAACTGAACCTCTTCAAAGAGATTGGAGACTGTATTGCATTGACATCTACAGCGGACAAGAACTGTGGAGCATAAGCGCAGGCGGAGCAGCAGGTGCAGTTTCAGACGGATACCTTACGTTTGACAACCGCTATGACGGATTCATGTATGTTTTTGGTAAAGGACAAAGTAAAACAACTGTCTCAGCGCCCCAAACTGCAGTATCAAAAGGAACAGCCATGATGATTACGGGTTCAGTCCTTGATTTATCTCCAGCTCAGCCAGAAACTCCATGTGTTTCAAAGGAATCAATGGCAACACAGATGGAACATCTACACATGCAAGCTCCAATTGACGGAATATGGCATGACAAAACAATAACCGGTGTTCCCGTTGCACTTTGTGCTATGAAAGATGATGGAACATACGTCGACATCGGCGTTACCGAGTCTGATGGCTACTCTGGAGCCTTTGGTCTTGCGTGGACTCCAGAAGATGAAGGCACATACAAGATAGTTGCCTCTTTTGAAGGAGACGAGTCATATGGAAGTTCATCTGCAACAACTTTTGTTGTAGTTGGACCAGCCGCAGCAGCAGGCGGAGTGGTTGAACCAGAACAGCTCATTATCAGCACTGAAGTAGCAATAGCATTAGCTTTAGTTGCCGTCGTTGTCATAGCCGCAATTGCATATCTCGTACTTCGGAGAAGGAAATAAACCAATTTCATCCCTCTTTTTTGGGAGTAAAAAATAGTCTCAGAATAAGACGCTGAAAAGGAAAACACAAGAAAGAGAAATGAAATTCAGTTCCCTGATTGGTGGAAATGATTCATTGCTCATCAACAATTTCTTGTATTGCCCTCAGTTGAGTCTTATTCTGAAACAAAACCAGTAAAGAACCTAAAGTTTCATTTTGCATTTCTGAGAACAACAAACCCTACCAGAACATAAATGAAAGCTAAAACAGTGTGGGGAAGGGAAAAAGCCCAGATTTGGTACAAATTCCAGTATTCCAGTCTGAAAAGTTGGATTCCAGATTGTAAATGATTGTTTATCCAGATTATTATTGACGTAACTAGCAAGGCCGCTATTAGAGTTGGTGATATTAATGCTAACTTGTTAGACCAAGCTTTTCTAAACCAAAAACCTGCTGATGCTAGTATCATCAACAGTCCTAGAAAAGTTACTAAACCCAAAATGACTGTGTCCGCAAAAAACAGGGGATTTGCTTGTTTTAGAGGGTCAGTAAAGTAAACAAAAAAGACAGGAAATTCAAAGAAAACGTAAAAAAGTCCTCCAATAAGCCAGAAAACTGAAAGTAACATCCGTTTTTGCTCGGGGTCTAGAACATTGACTAACCGCAATTTGAATCCCTTTTCCTATCCTATTAAAGAAATCATCAATCAAAAATTTTAGGCATAGGGCCTATATGTTGTTTTGTTAGTCAGAGTCTGTATTTTGTTTTCTGAAATTTTTTAACAGAGTGATTTTGTCTTTTAATGGGATGAGTGCTTCTCCATTTCAAGACTTGTATGTTCTCTGGTTTGCCTGAGAACGTGAAAAGCGCTCATCCCTCTTTTGAGCCCTAAATCCTCTTCTTTATAAGCACCCATGTTAATACTAGGTTGGAAGAGTTTTCCGTAATCAAATGGACTCGTCCTAACGAATAACTGGAACCTTCTATACGCAACAAGACAGAGGTGAAATGAGATTTCGCAAAAAAGAATGTTTGAAGTAAAATGCACAGACTGCGGCAAAACCACTACAGTTCCCTTTGAACCTACAAAAGGCAAGCCAGTTTACTGCAGAGAATGCCTTTCCAAACACAGAAAAAAGCCAGCAAGAGAAAACAGTCGTGAACCCATTACGTTTAACATGAAAAACGCTTGGGCAAGACACAGCAAATAGCAGTCAACAACAAAATATTGGGCAGAGTCCAATGGAAAGAGTTTATAAAATACGTTTTCAGTACAATTTGTCTGATTAGGTGTATCCGATAAGCTGTTAACATCGGGCGTTTTAGAGGAAAGAAGACATAGTCAGACAATATTTGTCTATTTCCTTGCCGCGAGAAAATGTTTCCAGCCTAAGGAATAGCCTTCCTGTTACAAGAGTGAGAGAAAAAATATGTCAAATGGAAAAGAGTATGTACGTGGCCTGAGAGATGTCGCCGCTTGCCAAACCAGAATCAGTTTTGTGGACCCTCTAGGTGCACTTTATTATGTAGGATATGACCTTGACCGTCTTTTGGGACGGGTTTGCTACGAAGAAGTAATTCATCTTTTACTTTACAAGAAACTTCCCAACCAAAAAGAGTTAGATGAACTAAAATCAACCCTTACCTCTGAAATGAAACTTCCCAAAGAAGTAATCCAAACCATACAAGAGGCCCCAAAAAGCAGCCACCCAATGGAAATTCTTCGAACAGAAATTTCACATCTTGGAATGTTTGACCCAAACCCCAAAGACAAATCTGAATCTGCTAACATACAAAGGGCACTAAGC
>PIXS01000412.1 GCA_003096255.1 Candidatus Bathyarchaeum sp.
AAAAAAACCTCCACACCCACTACACAGAACGAAAAAACGATAAAACAAAATACACTTCACAGACTCCAACAAGACCACTTTCTAAAACCGCGCTAAGCTTTGCCCATTCATAGTAGGAGCCTAATAGAGGTACATTGTTGAAAACAGTATTTTTTCTGTTTTCAGCAGCACAGCAACTATACGATATCCTTATCGCCTGAGCATATTAGGAACCTAATAGTAGTTCATTGTTGAAAAATAGCTTTTTTCAGAAAAACCGCAGCAGCTACAAATTTTAAGTGCCGCCACATTCTTTCCAGATAGTGACAGGTCGAGTAAAGAAATGGCTGACTCCACAGAACAAACAGTTGACATCCAACAATCCCTGACAGAATGGCTCACTGGAGCAAAAAGAGTGGTTGTTGCTGGAATAGGCAACCCCTTTCGCAGAGACGACTTTGTTGGCGTAGAAATAGTGAGAAACCTAAAGAACAAGGTGTCAGACGCCGTCTTCATCATCGAAGCCGAAACCATCCCCGAAAGCTACATGCAGCAGATAACCGACTTCAAGCCCACCCACATCCTTTTGGTTGACGCAGCCATAATCAACAAAGAAGCAGGAACAGCCCAGCTTGCAAAAACCAAGCAGCTAATGAGAACAACCTCCATCTCAACCCACACCTTGCCCCTCAGAATCTTCTGCGACTACCTCACACAAACCACAGGAGCAGAAATCGCCCTCCTAGTAATCCAGCCCCAAGACACCAGCTTCGGAGAAGGACTAACCCCAAAACTCAAACAAGCAGCAACAAACCTAGCAACAACTCTACAAAAGCTTCTTCCATAAACTGTTCTCCATCGCCGTGTTAGCCACGTTTTGTTTTCGCCAACAGAAACTGATGAAGCCCCGGAAATCTGCAAGTCAACTTGTTTGTCGGAAAAGCAAGCTTATGCAAAGCTAGGCTTCCTACCCCCTTCACGTCGAAGCCTCGTTTCCTGAAATCTTCAACCGTCCATTTACTAACATGAGCCTGAAACGGGTTACACCCAACATGGCTATCAGGCTGCTTGAAAAAAGAAGAAGGCGTTGACACTATTACCACATCAGCAATCCTGTGCAGCTCATCCAAAAGCTGTTCCCCGTGCTGTTTAGGCAGATGCTCTATCGTTTCTATGCATGTGGCGACAGAGAATTCGCGGTTTTGAAAGGGCAGCGGTATTTTACGTAGGTCTAGTCGGTGAAGCTCATCATAGATACTGTATTTTTTGCAGAAGTCAATGTAATCCTGAAAGATGTCGACGCCAACTAATCTTTTAGGGGTTCTGTAAATGCGCGTCATGGCTCCAACAATTCCCCTGCCACAACCCACATCAATCAACGACTCCACGTCTTTAGGAATCTCTTCCAGCAGCTCATGAAGAAATGGGCGCGTCCAAGTGGCAACTTCTGACTTCATACATTTCGTCTCCTGAAAGCCCCTTTCGAATTATATTTCCATATTCAGTATGGCACAACGTAAAAAGAATTGCCCAAAAAACCCAACAAAACTGCACAGAAACAACTAAACCATAACTTGATGGTTAAAGAAAAAATGTTTAGCTGGAGCCAAAAAAAGGACCCCACGCTCAAGGGATAAAAGCTGCCCAAACGGGCAACCATTAACAGAAAACTGTCTGCTCTATTTCTCGCCCTTCAGGGATTCCTGAAACAGCTTCTTGACAGCGCCGATTCTAGCCTTCTGCGAAACAATGTCCTTTGATGTATAGTCCAGAGCCTCTTCAGGGCACCATTCCACACAGCTAGGTTCACCATCACAGAGGTCACAGGTGAAAACCTTCATTGTGTCAGGATGCAACTGAATAGCACCATAGTCGCAGGCTTCGACACACCAGCCACAACCGTTGCACTTGTCCTCGTCAACTAAGATGATTCCATTCTCCTCTGACTGTGTCAGCGCATCTCGGGGGCACGCAGCAACACATGGAGGCTCTTCGCAGAGCCTGCAAGAAACTGCTAAGTTCACGAAGGAATTCAGGCGGACAGCCCGGATTCTAGATTTGGTTGGGTTAAAGGTGTTTTCGTGCTTCATTGAGCAGGCGTATTCGCAGACGCGGCAGCCGATGCATTTAGCGGGGTCTCCAGAAACAAACTTTTTTTCATGAATTGTTGGCATCTGTCTTCTCCTCCATCATCATTTCTTTTTCATAGACTTAATTTTATTATCTACAATGGGGATCAGGTCTTCAAGTCCCACTTCTTTCAGTTTCTTTGGCGTAGGAATGCCATCGTCTGTCCAGCCACGAACCTTATAATAGTCAGATAAGCCAACATCGAATTCGCTCTGTTTTACGTAAACGCCCTTCCCTACACACTCTTCAGGCACAGGGAAATTCAGAATCTTCCACGGCAACTGATCCTCGGCTCGTGTTCCTCCACCCTCACGGACGTTTATGACTCTCGCAAGATTGTTGATTCTTTCGCCAGCCAGTATAAGCTCCTCTGCAGTCATCGGTATTCCCGTTGCCAACTCGTAGTATTTTGCCATGTCCTTAAGTCCATCATACATGACTCCTCTTGAGAACTTGCACAAAATCAAAGAGTCAACAACGTTGTAGAGGTCTTCACCGTCCATAATCAGTTTTCCTCTTCCAGCCTCAATCTTGAAGCGGTCAACCTTGCCCTTCACGTCAGGCGAGTAAGCTCCAGACCTTAGGTGACAAGCGCCACGGAAGGAAACTGAGAAGCCCAAAGCAGCAGTTTGCAATGTTCTGAGGTCGTAACCTGGTAACTCCATGCCTTTGATGTGATTAGCGTACTTGTATGCGTCTCCGCCAATTATTTCAGCTGCTCGTTTGGTTCCTTCAGCAAAGGTGTCGCCGAACCAGCCAGTTCGGGTACCAATTCTTTTAATCGCCTCTACTAGTGCCTCATGGTTGCCGAAATTCAGTTTCAAGCCGTCAGTGTCCTTGTCTGTGATGACGCCGTTCTCGTAGCAGTCCATTGCCATAGCCACCACAACGCCGATGGAGATTCCGTCCATGCCATAGTAGTCAGCAAGTCGGATAGCTTCAATAATTGCGTCTAAGCGGTCAACGCCACAGAGGGGACCACAAGACCAAAGGCACTCGAACTCGACACGGGATGTGCTGCCCTTGTATTCTCCTTCAGGAACAACGGCAATGTGGTCACAGCGCATACCACATGTTGCACAGCCTATAATCTTCTTAACGTAATGTTCATTCAGGTATTCGCCGCTAACCTTTTCTGCGCCCTCAAAAGTTGCGTTAGTGAAGTTTCGGGTAGCCAAAGCCGCCAAAGCATTCAAAACAAGAACGTTCTCGGGAGTTCCCAGAGTCCTATATTTTCGTGTAGCAGGTCCTTTCATTCGTTCATGGACCATTCTCACAAATTCCTTGAACGCTTCCATGTCAGAGACGTTAACATCATTTGTTCCACGGACAGCAACCGCCTTCAGGTTCTTTGAACCCATGACAGCTCCCATGCCGCCCCTTCCGATTGCACGGAACTCATCGTTGATTATGCAGCCAATTCTGCTCAGCTTCTCTCCAGCTTCGCCGATGGCTGAAACTCGAATGTAGAAATCGCCTAGCTCCTCTCTGATGGTGTCATCTGTTTCTGCAGGTGACTTTCCTTTGAGATGTTCGGCGTCAAGAAGTTGAACCGAATCGTCGTCTATCCATGCGTAAACAAGTTTTTCAGATTTGCCAGTGAATATGATGGCATCGTAGCCTGCACGTTTTATTTCAGACCCAAAGAAGCCATGGGCTTTTGCTTCACCGATTGTTCCGGTTAGCGGAGATTTGGAAACCACGGCGTAAGTGTTTCCCGCTGAGGGTGCCATGGTGCCTGTTAGGGGACCTGTCATAAAAAGCAGAGGATTCTCGGGACTGAATGGGTCCACGCCAGCCTTGGAATGGTCTAACCACAGTTTCATTCCAAGTCCTATGCCTCCGATGTACTCTTTAGCCAGTTTCATATCCAAGGGTTTGACTTCAGTTTTGCCTGTTGTCAGGTCTACATAAAGAATTCGTTTAGCGAAACTCAAACTTTTTCCTCCCTTATCAGTTTTGGAGATGAGTATGGATAAGTATAGCTGAATATTAATCTTTATCCTCTGACGTAAACAAAGACAATATTGTATCCTTTTTTGTGGCAATTTGATTTTTAGTCAACGATATTATTTGCAATGCATAACGCAACTTTGTTGACACGTATTTAATCATTCATTTTTGATTCCACAAAGCAGCAACATGCTGGAAAAGCAAGATTCTTCTTCAGGTTAATATGTTACATCTGTAGAGTCTATAGTTGCATTGAATCAACTGAAAAAAGCGTTGGTGAGAAGACATGAAGGTCAGAGTTCAATATCTTGGTTTCATCAAGAACATGCTGAATAAAAACGAGGACCATGTAGAACTTGAAGAAGATTCGTCCCTTTCTGATTTACTTGACAAGCTTGCTGGAGTCCACGGCGCGCCCTTTAGAAAGGAAGTGTATGAGCCAGGAGTAAAAAACGTCAAAACAGGCTTTTCTGTTACAATTAATGGTAGATTCATTGGGCAGCTCGGAGGCTTGGATGCAAAACTATCTGAAGGCGACACAGTCATCCTTATGTCCCTTATGACTGGAGGCTAACAATTCTATATTTCTAGTTGTGTCTCCATCTTTGTCAGGTTGATGTATCCCGTTTTTGTGACTTCTATAGTGTCCTCTAGTCTGACTCCGCCTATCTGGGGGTCATAGAGTCCAGGCTCAACCGTCACAACATTATGTTCATTCAGGGGAAACGTTGAGAGTTCATTAATTCTGGGACTTTCATGTATCTGTAAGCCCACGCCATGCCCAAGACTATGCGTCATTCCCCGTGTCACCTTTTTTCCGCCTCTCGTGGTTTCGTAGCCTGCCTTCTCAAGCACGTTACAGCAGACATCATAAACTTGGTTTCCAAGGGCTCCTGCTTTGATGGCGTCAAGGGAAGCATTTTTTGCCTCAGAAACTGTGTCAAACATTTTCTTGACTTTGTCTGAAGCTTTTCCTTTCACGACTGTTCGGGTCATGTCTGTCCAGTAGCGTTTCTGGAGGCTTCGGGGGTAGATGTCTAGAATTATTGGCTGGTTTGCTTTGAGTTTGTCTTCTGGTTCGCCCATGTAGTGGGGGTCTGACGATTTTGTGCCACACGCAACTATGATGTCGTCTTCTGGTAGACACCCGTTTTCTAAGAGTTTGGCACCAAAAAACGCTTTCAGCTTGCCAACAGTCAAAGCCTCTCCCTTGACCTGCAGGGTTCCGTTGCTGCTCACATCCGAGGCAGCTATCAGCTCTATTGCTTCTGTGGTGATTTTTTCGTTGACTGCCTGAACAGCCTTGATTTCCTCAATTTCGTGGCTGTCTTTAGTTTCTCTGGCTTTCTCGACAACCCCAAACATTGGATTGACTGTTAAACCCTCCTTCCGCAGCACGTCAGCGGCAATCACAGGAAAGTTGGGAGGCACACAAATCTTGGTTCTTCCGCCAAGTTCCTTTTGGACAACTTTGGCGATGAACTTAATGGCGCCCAGTTGAGGATTTTCTGCTGTTTTCAGGGCTTTGAGGTAGTTGTAGTCAGTATAAGATTTCACAGCTTTGATGATGGATTGTTTTTGGGCTCGTGGATATTCCATTTGATTAACGACAATAAGTGGGTCTGTGTCTGCTTTTTTGAGGAAGATGAAGGGGTCTGGAGCCAGAAACTTTGTGATGTAATACATGTTGGCGTCTCTGTAGCTGTCAGCGTAAAGAAGCAAAGCCTCCACACCTTTCTCGGCTAGGATAGCGTCAAGGTCTCCCCTCACATCACGGCACCTTCATTTTCAGAACCTGTGTACCTAAAAGGCTTGCACTATTTCTTTTTTCTCTGTTTCCACTGATTTACCTGCCACGGTAGAATCAACAGTGCTCCTAAAGGAGTTGCACAAACAGCGACGTATCGAGTTTCGTCTGTGGAACCAAAAAACTTCAATTCTCCTTCATATTGTAAATGTGCAATTTCTGAAGTTGGGTTGTGAAAGACTACGACTGCGTTCATGAATTTGGTTGAGAAATAGCTTCGTTCATACTCTCCGTTTTCAATTTGGTCTTTCCATATGATTCGGTCTGGGTTTTGTTCTAGGAATTCTTGAAGGGCTGTTGAATTACTTGTCCAGCTAGTTTCATTAGAAGAAGCAAAGATGTTGTCCGTCTCTAGCAGGTAAACTGTGAGCACTCCTCCCTCTTCCACTTTGGCTGTTACTTCCATTTCTTGGAACGGACAAAGCTCCAGCGAACGTAATGCTGTTCTGCTCTCTCCTTTAAGCAAACTGCCTCCCCCACTAGAACGGTTCACCTGAAGTTGAGAAATAAACGAAACCAGAAGCAAAAGCAAACCTACATACAACAGAACAATTCCCGCCTTTTTTGCTACTTTCCGAAACTTCATAAAGCATTCCCCTGCCATACTCAAACATGTTTTTGAACATGCAATAAATCTGTAAGTATGTAGCTTGCTCCTCTGTACAGTATCATTTATTACGTTAGGGCACTCTGTTTGTTGATAGAATACATTAGTGCACATTAGAGGAAGTTATTCTATGTGTGTTATTTTCTTTTTTCTTCCTTTCCATATGTCCAGAAGCCACGGAATCGCCATTATAGAGCCAATTGGCGCCGCAAAACAGGCTATGGTTTGAAGTTTGCCACTGGGTGCTAAACTTGTTTTCAACGATATGTCATACTCCATTTCAGCATTTTCTGAACCTTGATTATAGACAACAACCGTGGCGTTCATTATTTTGAGTGGCGTAAAGTTTAGTTCATAACTGCTGTCTTCAACTCTTTGTTCCCGTTTGATTTGTTCAGGATGTTCTTGCAAAATTTCTTGGAGGTCTGTCAAATTGAATGCATAGTCAAAGGTACCATTTATGAAGTGGAGGTCAGCATCTACTTCAAGTAGGTAGATGTCAAGTTTGCCCTCAACTGTAACTGATGCCTGCACTTCCTGTTGTGGCGTAATTGTTCCAGGAGAAAACACAATCATAAACCTTTCAGGGCGAACGATTGTGCGCCCCTTAGTGCTGGATGATTGGATTCCCGGAATAAACGAAATTAGAAGCAAGGCTAAGCCTACGGCTATTAGAACCGTTCCTAAGCGTCCTACAACAGTTTTCCACCGTTTCATAGGTTAAGCCTCCTGCTGAAGTATATGTACCCTAGAATGTATACGAATGCTACAATCACGTAGCTGACTCCCGTGAAAAGTAACACTTCTGATAAAGGTGGTGTCCAATAGTCTCCAAGAATCCCTAAATGATACTGTTGTGCAACGAGGCTTGGAGAAATGGTTGAAAGTATTTGAAGCGGTAATGGGCTCTCGGTAAATGTGGCAATAACTGTTAGTACTCCCGAAACCATGCTCATAGCAAAATAGAGAACTATACCAACAACAAGAGATATACCGCCTCTTCTCAGCTTCATTGTCAGCAGGAGTATAATTCCTGCGATAAGAAGAGGATAACTCAAACTTGAGGCGTAAGTCAGAAGCACTGTACCGAACTGAGGCAGTATAATTTCTGGAGCCAAAATGTAAAGCGCCGAAATCTGAATGCCAAGAAAGAGGAGCAGGGCAACGCCTAGTGCTGAGATAAGTTTTGCTGTTAATATTTTCTGTCTTTTGATGGGATACGAAAAGTATGTTTGAATAATTCCCTTTTCAAGCTCATTCCCCAGACCATAAGCAATGTTCTTGAAAATGAGTATGATCAAAATAAAAAGTGGCAAGCTCAGAATCGAGGAAACTAAACCGTATGCTGCAATTTCGTTTGCGGTTGCCATAACTTGACCTGTGTTACCTAAAGAAGTGATAGTGATTCCGAAACTAGCAAGCGAAAATGTGGCTGTGACATACAGAAAGGCGAAGATTTCCAAAAACGGAAACCGATAATCTTCATGGATTGCTGAGGCTAAAACTTCTAGGAAGGGTTTACCTTTTCCCATGTCACTTCCGCTCCTTGTCGCTAATCGCTTGCATATACAGTTCCTGCATTGAAGCGCTTCCCGTTTCTATTCCCAAAATCTTTGCTTTGACCTTTCTTGCCAGCCTGATGGCATCCTCGTAAAGGGCATCCTCTTTTCCATCAACTACTGTAACTGAAAGTCCTCTGATGTCGCTGTTCACCCTTTTCACATAACTCAGCTTCTTAACTTCCTCTTCTAACTGGTAAGGCTTGTCAGTGCTGACCCTGATTATCCCAACAGCATACTTTTCGTAGAGTTCAGACAATTTACCAGAAGCCCAAACCTTGCCCCTGTTTATGATCGCCGCAGAATCACACACCGCACTCAACTCTGG
This sequence comes from Candidatus Bathyarchaeum sp., assembly GCA_003096255.1. The sequence continues at coordinate 8,364 of PIXS01000412.1, forward strand.
AAGAATGTGAGAAGAAAGAAGAAACGCCACCTTCTCATCCTTATGAAGATCCAAAACCAACTCCAAAAGCTCACTTCTTGCCTGAGGATCAAGATTAGCCGTCATCTCATCCGCAACAATCAACTTAGGCTTATGAACCAAAGCATGGGCAATAGCAAACTTTTGGAGCATCCCCGCCGAAAGCGCCCTAATCTGCCTGTCAGTTGCCTCCTGCAAATTCACTGCCTCCAAAACTTCCATGGCTCGGGACTCAGGAACGCCATAAATTCTACAGACTCTCTCTAGATACTCCAACGTTTCTTGATGGGCTGGAAAAAACGCCTTCTCATAAACTATCCCCGTCATGGTCCGAATCTCTGGGTTATCCCACGGGTCTTGACCAAAAACCCTCACCACGCCTCTGTCAGGCTTCAGCAAACCAAGAATCATCTTAATTGTGGTTGTTTTCCCCGCGCCGTTGGGTCCAATCAAACCAGTTACAGAACCCGCATCAAGCCTCAAGTTCAAACTATCAACAGCAACCACGCTGCCATAGCTTTTTCCCAAGTTTTCGGCAACAATTAGTGACATGAACTGAGTTGTCAATGCAGGTTATATATAGAATTAACTCACTTACCGTGAACTGCAATTACACAAAACCATACCTCTCGGTTTGTGGTGGGCCCGGCCGGATTTGAACCAGCGACCACCAGGTTATGAGCCTGGCGCTCTAACCAAACTGAGCTACGGGCCCCACATGGGTTTTCTATTTACCGATTGTCAAGTTAAGATTTAAGGATTTTCTGTTCCAATCCGCAAACATGAACGGGGCGACTAAAAAAGGGAAGGGCTTTTATTTGGGCAAAATAGGTGTAAGGTAGGCGTTAGTGATGGACTACAAAGAGTTGCTTGAACGTGCTCGGTCACAGCTTCCTGATGATGTTCGGGAGCATAAACGGTTTGAGGTTCCGAGACCTCGATGTCACGTAATTGGCATGCGCACAATTTTGTCAAATTTTAAGGAGCTTTGTGAAGCCCTTAACCGTGACCCACGTCATGTGCTGAAGTTCTTTTCAGGGGAGATGGCTACGGCTGCGACAATGCAGAGGAACCGGGCAATCTTTCAGGGAAAATTCGACTACAACACCTTTGAGCGGCTCATTCAACGGTACATCAAAGAGTTTGTGGTTTGTCCTGTTTGCACGCGTCCAGACACGAAAATCGTTAAAGACAAACGTTTCCTGTTTCTGGTGTGCGAAGCCTGCGGGGCAAGATCATCCATATCAACTTTGTAGAGTTCTTAACCTTGGAAGCCTACACTAACCTGCGGAAATGCGGCGAGTATGTGCTTCTTGCAATCTGTGACGAAGAGCTGCTAGGAGAGACTTTGAAGGATGGAAAACTGGTTTTCAAGGTGCGCGAGGAGTTCTATAAGGGTCCGAAGATGCCTGTTGAAGATGCTGTTAAGTTGATGAAGGAGTCCAGTGTCGTGAACATGATTGGAGCCAACATTGTCCAAAAAGCCATAGAGCAGGGACTCGTTCATCCTGAGGCAGTTCTGAACATCTGCGGCGTCCCCCACGCCCAAATCGTCAAAATCTAGAATCTACGCCCAAACCATGTCATCGTCTTTGGCATTAATTTTGAAGACAGCAAACACGAAATCCTCGTCTGTGTCGTTCACTACGCCGTGAACTTCTCCGGGCTCACACAGCAGAGTATCCCCTGGATAGACTCTAGTTCTCAGGTCTCCACAGAAAACAATTGCGTTTCCCTGTAGTATGTGATAGATTTCAATCATCCGTTCATGATAATGAGGCTTAATTTCTGTGTGGGCTTCATTTCTGACAACCTGAACAACATTTCCTTCCGATTTCAGGTCATCCTCTGTAAGCAAGATTTTCTTGGAATAGCCTTGTCTGTGCAGCCACTCTTTTTCGTTGACATTAACAAGCTTCATTTCCTTTGTCACCTTGAAACTTTACATGAAACATAGTTTGCAGTCGTCCATATAGGCGTTCTTAGGTTCTGTTGCAGATTAACCTAAATAGGAAAACAGGCTTCACCTGTTGTAGGAAGGTTAGTTGTGTCTTTTCGAGATAAAGTGGATAGGCGGTTAAGCCGAAAACAGAAAGCGTACGAAACAGAGTCGTTGATGAAGAACAAGCGGAGCGAAGACTACCAAGTCATAGAAGAAGTTTTCGACAAGTCAACCCTCATGGTCATCTACGATTTCATGAACAAGCGGGTCATCGACGAGATTCATGGAGTAGTGAACGCTGGAAAAGAGGCGCGAGTTTATTGGGGAAAAGACCCAGACGGCAAAGAGTTAGCCATCAAAATCTATCTTACCAGCTCAGCCGAATTCAAGAAGGGCATGATCCCCTACATCGAAGGCGACCCCCGATTCGCTCACGTCCGCAGAGACACAAGATCCCTCATCTACACGTGGGCACAGAAAGAGTACAAGAATCTGCAGCGCGCCAAAGAAGCGAAAGTCAACGTACCCGAAGCACTTGCCATTCAAAAGAACGTATTAATAATGGAGTTCATTGGCAAGAAAGGTGAACGAGCACCCCTCATGAAAGAAACCGATCTTGACGACGCAGAAAAAATCTTCAAACGTTTACTAACCTATGTGAAGCGGCTTTACAGTAAAGCAGGGCTTGTTCATGCAGACCTCAGCGAATACAACATCATGATTTGGAAGGGAAAGCCCGTGATTTTTGATGTTGCTCAGTCCGTATTGGTTAAGCATCCTATGGCTGACACGTTCCTGCGCCGAGACTTGACGAATTTGCATAGGTATTTCAAGAGGCAAGTTCCAGACATACTGTCAGTAG
>PIXS01000413.1 GCA_003096255.1 Candidatus Bathyarchaeum sp.
ACGAAAACTGGACATCCACAATTGCAAGACCTGGATTTGGCTCTGAAAAACAAGGAGAAATCACGCTTTATGACTTAATCAAGTCTGCTGTAAGGCACCGTCCAGACATGATTCTGGTAGGCGAGATTAGGGGTGAAGAAGCATACGTACTGTTTCAGGCACTTGCAACTGGCCACGGTGGCTTGTGTACTACCCACGCAGATGACATAGAAACAACCCTCAAACGTCTAACTCAGCCCCCAATGAACATACCGCAGTCAATATTGCCGCTGATGAACTGCATGATAATCGCAAAACGGGTAACTGCGCCTACGTTTCTAGATGACCCAGGACGAAGATTCGCAACCCGAAAATTTTCACGAATCGCTGAAATAAAAGACGCTGAAAACGTTCATGACGCATTTACGTGGAACCCGTCGATGGACACGTTTCATGAAAGTCTTAAAGACAGCTACTTGTTAGGAAAGATTGCAACTGAACTAGATGTTCCAATTGAACTCCTGTTTCAAGAATTAGACAGACGAAAAAAGATCTTGCTAGCAATGGTTGAGCGAGGCATACGAGACTTCCGCAGCGTAAGTGTTGTGTTAAGCAGATACCACAAGAATCCACACGTAGTAGAAGAAGAATTTCTGGAACAAGACGCAGGATGGATAACATAAATGTCTGAGTCACAGGGATTCGTTGGCGACTTAATAGCCAAAATCAAAGAAGGAGCAAGTGAAAAAAAAGAGGAAATCGACCGCGAGCTTCCCTTTGTTGTAATGCTCTTTGCCTTGTTGTCAACTAGCGGAGTATCACGCTATGACAGCTGGAAAAGAATGCGAAAACTCACTCTTCTGCCACGATTCAAAGAAGAATCAGAAGAAGTAGTAAGACAAGTAGAGGTACTAGGAAAAGACCCACTGACCGCCATGTACGATCGAGCAGAAGACACAGGATCAAAAGCTTACAGAGATTTTCTTGGCGGCTTCATTTCTTCCATCAAAAGTGGAGGAAAAGTAAGCGATTACATGCAAAGTAAGCTACGGACAATCTTTGAACTCAGAAGCAAAGAAATGGTAAGGTCAACCGAAAAAATCGCCACTATGGTTGAAGGCTACTCAGTTATGCTGATAGTTATTCTCTGTGTCTACATTCTTTACGCTTTGCTTTCTTCAACATCCACAATGGAAATCATGGCAGGAATGTCAATTCCAACTTCGCCAATTATAACTTACCTGATAACATTTGTCATGATGCCCTTTATTTCGGTCATATTCATGCTTATCGCCAACACAATTCAAAAGAGCACACTTCTGAATTTGAAGGGACTTTACAAAAAAGCAATGATTTCATTGGGTGTATCAGTGGGCATATTCATAGCGTTCATGTTAGTTCCGTCTTTGAGCGAATCAATTGAGATGCCACTTGTGCTAACAATATGCCTGACAGCGGGCGTTTTACCAGGAGCTTTTGAATATTACAAGATTACCAGAGTTAACTATAACGCTGAAGAGTCACTGCCAAGTTTTCTCAGGGACATTACAGAGTCACAAAAAACTGGAATTTCACCTGAAAAAAGCATAATTCACGCCACAAAACGCAGAGACTATGGAAAATTCTCGCAGTTTTTGAGCCTAGTTCGCAGCCAGATTGAGTGGGGAGTTTCACTGAAAGATATTTTTGAAAACTTCAAGCAGAAAATCCACAGTTGGCTAGTTCTTGTGGACTTCATGATGATGGTTGAAACCATAGAAGTTGGTGGCGGACAGGTACGAGCTTTGGAGATTCTTTCAGAATACAGTGAAAAAGAACTGGAAGCACAGATTAACAAACGAGCTTTGCTTAAACCATATGTTATACTTGCGTTTGTGTGGAGCGTACTAATAGCGCTAACAACAACAATAGTAACAATGACAATGTACATTTTGACCCAGTTTTCAACACCATCACTCTTTGAGGTCATGTCTGCAGAAATCGTGGGCCAGATGAGTATTTTCTCGTTAGGAATAATTTTCCAGTGCTGGATTTCAGGGTTCTTTATCGGAAAAATCAGTGAGGGAAACTTCGCGGCGGGCTTCAAATACTGTGCACTGCTAGCAATTACGGCTTATGTTTCGCTTGTTGTCTCGCAGAATTTTATGGTTGAAATCTTCGGAGTTGCACTCCCAACATAGAAGGTGCTAAGGTGACAATAGATGCCAGCAAATTCGATTGACACGTTCTTTGCGTGCAGCCTGATTGTAGTTGTGGTGGTTGTGTCAATGGCTGCAACTACAAGAGTGGCAATGCCCTACATCACGGGTTTACAGGACATAAACGAAGAAGATTACATGCTAAAGATAGCTGAACACGTGATAGTTAATCCAGGCAGCCCCGAGGATTGGGGCAAAAACGTGAGCGTGACACCGGAAGTTTTTGGGTTAGCTAAAGACAACTCATTTAGTTACGAGCTTGACGCAGATAAAGTGTCTAGGCTTAATAGCCAAAACGCCTACGCGTTGTCTTACTTTGAAATGATGCAAACTTTGAGACTTGAAAAAGTTGCGTTACGTTTTGTTTTTTCACAAGTATTGGACATTGACGTAACATTGGATTCTAACACTACAGTAGACGATTCGACCCTATACTCGTTTAACGTTGCTGTTAGCAGAAACCAAGCACCAGTTGCAACCGATTTGCATTGTTACATAGTAGCAAACAACTTTTCCAACGACACAGCTTCCAGCACATCAACTAACGGACAGGGAATCGTTGAAATAGCAATTCCAAATAGCTCCAACGGCACAGCTCTGCTGATTGTTTTTGCAAGAGCACCCTACGACCAAAGAATAACAGCACAAACAGTCTACGCCTTTGGCCACTTGTCTTCAGAACCAGCACCAAACAACACTTTCCTCAATTTAAGCCCACTCAACAGCACACTTGAAGTGGATTCAAACGTTTCTGATATTTCCTTAGAAGCCGCTTACGCGTTTTCTTATGGATACAAATCAGGTTTAACTTCAACATCAAACGAAACGTATACCATTCCAGACTTTTTGGATTCAAGCCCACAAGTTTTAGTTGTAGTAGGCTGGAGCAGTTCAGACTTCTTTGTTGAATGGACATCATACCCCCAAATTCCCTTGGAGGTTGGAGCTAATTTTGAAGATGCAGAATGTTTCTCCTTCAATTACATAGTAACGATAGATGGCGTGTTCTACCGACTTAATGTCCAGTGTGGAGGCCCAAGCCTGTGAGTTTTAGAAAAAACCAGCGTGGACAAATACGTACCATAGAAGCTCTACTTGCTTCGCTTCTAATACTTTCAACCATTGCACTGGTGCCAACACAGTTCAGTATTGAAAAGACCCATTATGACACCTATTACTCAGAAGGCAATCAAGTTTTAATTTCACTAGACAGCAACGGTGAACTGTCCAACATGATCGAAAACGAAAACTGGCAGTCATTGAAGAAATCTATTCAATCTATGTTGCCGGTGAGTCTGTGGTTCAATTTGACAGTTTTTGATTCAGACATGAACACACTAAATGATGTTGTTGTTTCTAACGGTGGCGCAATCAGCGAAGAAGTAGTGGCAATCAATTACGTTTGTGCATCATCAACTGAAAATTACGCGGTTTATCTTGTTCGACTACAGCTAGCGGGGGCTAGTTGACAAAATGAAAAGAAGTCTTCGTAGCCGTAGGAATTCGGGTCAAACACTTGTTATCAGTGCACTGGTAATTTCTTTGCTTATTCTTTCTCTAGTTTACAGTGTTTTTGAGGCAAACAGACAAAGTGAGATGCGGTCTGCGACAACTTTGAACGGTTACATTTTTGCCACAAAATTAGGCTTGAGGAATACTGTAACGAGTTCTCTTTCTAACGTTTCTAACGGAGGAGCGCAACAAGTTTTAGAGAATAACTTGAACATATACTCTTCTTTTGTAGGCAATCAATCACATTTTGGGAAAAGCATCATTCAGTTTAATGTAAGTGAAATCGCACCATACCAATCAGGAATTTGGCTATCATGGGGCACTGATGGAGTGGGGGTTTCCAGCGCTTACGCAAACTACACGTTGGCGTTCACCAAAACTGAAGCTGACATGCAACTCGAACATGAAACTAACATAACAACTCGATTAAATACAATTGGAAACTACACTCTACTGGGTGGAACAGAAAAACAAGTTAACATAACCTGCAAAATCTTCAACGAAAATGAACCAGCACTAGCAAACAACATAGACGTGTATTATGACTTTGATGGAGATACACAAACCCAAGATTGGATAACCGCAGACTCTCCAACGGTAACAGACTACGGAAACGGCACATACACAATAGAATTCATCGCAACCACCCAAACAAGAACAGTACCCCTTCACGTTTCAGCACAAGTCAACGACAAACGAGAAATCTTTGTTATGGCTAACGCAACATGTACAGAGAATTAATCATAAAAATCGAAAGCCGACTTCGATTTTACAAAGTCCCATAAAGTCAACTAGAAGTTCTAGCAAACAAAAAATATGTTCCAAAAAAGAGGAACAATTAGAATAATGGTAAGGTTCTAGGATTTTGCTAAGAATTAAAGCTAGTCATCAAATATCCATACAGAACAAAAAGTCTGAATCTGAAAAGAGAATGCAACAGAGTCCGCTTAAACCCAATTCCTAATTGCTTCCTATATTTTCCTTCATTTAACTGGTGGTTAACCAAGCTTCTGACAGTGAAGTTTCTTTTTTCTGTAACACAAACTGAGTTTACTTTTTTGACTTTCCAGCCTTTCTCTTTTATTTTCAAGTCAAATGCAGTATCCCAACTGGGTTTGTCTTTGGAAAACCCGTCTATTGCAGAAACAGTTTTTCTTTCAAACAAACAAAACGCGCCTCTAGGTTCTTCACCCATAGGTGCAAAACGGTAGTTGAGTTCTCGCAGCCAAAACAGAAAATCTAGCCAAAATTTTCCTGATTTTGGTTTAGCTTCGCTCGAAACACGTTTTATGTCACCTTGAAGATGCTCAAATAATTCAACCAAAGCATCACGCGGAACCTGTTGAACGTCAGCGTCAACCTTCAGTATAAAGTCGCCAAATTTGATTTGCTCCAAAGCGTATGTTATGTTATTAGCGGAAGTGCAAACATGTTCTCCCACAAAGCCTTTTTCCAAGACGTTAACTCCACACTGCTTAACCAGTTCTTTGGTGTTATCTGTACACCTATCGAGGATAACGTATAATTCAGATTTGATGTTACCAGGAATTGTGAGATCTTTGATTGACTGAACGCATTGTTGTATTTGCTTTTCCTCGTTATGTGCCTGAATTAAAATCAAAAGTTCGTTCATTTTGTTCTTCCCTCGATTATTTTCGTGATTTCAACTGCT
>PIXS01000414.1 GCA_003096255.1 Candidatus Bathyarchaeum sp.
AGCCAACAAGACCAGTAGTGAAAATGTTTTTGGTATAATTGTCTAGGGGACGTTGGATACAGTTTGTGGTCATCAGGATTGCTCCAGGAAACGCTTTGAATTCTTTTTGCTGATTTTGCCATGCAGTTCCATAATGACCGTAAAAGTGCGGGTAATTTTTTAGTTCTGGATAGCCGTGAGCAGGCAACATTTCTCCGTGAGTGTAAATGTAGATTCCTTTGCGGCTCGTTTGTTTGAGAAGGTCTTCTAGGTCTTGGAGGTCATGTCCCGAAACAAGAATTGCTTTACCTTTCTTTGCGCCAAGAGGCACTTTGGTTGGCACAGGATGCCCATATTTTCCAGTGTTTCCTGCGTCTAGAAGCTCCATGGCTCGAAGGTTAATTTCGCCACATTTGAGAACCAACCCAACAAGGTCATTTACTGATAATGTTTTGTCTAGTGTAGCTGCGAGAGCCTCATGAATGAAGGCGAACACTTTGGGGTCTTTCTGCCCAAGAACATATGCGTGGTCAGCGTATGCGGCTACGCCCTTGATTCCATAGATAAGAAGCCATTGAAGAGAATGAATATCAGGGTCCACATTTGGGTCAGAGTCGATGCCCACCAATCTGCCTTGCTCTACCAGCTCATTGATGGTGGTCTTTGGGACAAAACTTACGGGACCATCAGGTTCTATGGTTCCGCCAGCAGTTTCAATTTTTGTTAGTAATGAGTTGCGTAGTTGCACAGTTTTCTGGATCAGTTCCACGAATCGGTCTGGATCAAAGTTCACGTTTGTGAGGGTTGAGAAGAGGGCTTTGCATGTGAATATGTTTGTTTGTTCGTCGGTGATTTGGTGTTTTTTTGCTTCTGTGGCTACTTTTGATAGTCCTTTTAGGGCGTAGATTAGGAGGTCTTGTAGTGCTGCGACTTCGGGGCTTTTTCCGCAGACGCCATATTTTGTGCATCCTTTTTCGTTGAGGGTTTGTTCGCATTGGTAACAGAACATTTGGTTTTCGGTCATAATTTTTACATCCACAACAATTAATGAGTGATTTTTCATATGTATAATCTTTCATATAAAGTAATCGGTAACAACAACCAACACAACAAACAAAAAACCGATACACTAACACACCAATCAATCTAACAAAAATTCAACCTCCACAACAATCTTAAATACAATCAAAGAATAAAGATTAAACGATACATCATGCCAAGAGACCCAGTCTGCGGCGTAATCCTAAACGAAAAAACAGCAAAATTCCAAATGCGCCACGAAGGCGAACCATACTATTTCTGCAGCGTGAAATGCAAGAAACGTTTCAAGAAGAACCGAGACAAATTCGTCAAGTAATCCGTTTGTAAGCAAGTTTTGGGCAGTTACAGGTACGCTTCTGAGGCGTATCGGCGCATCATTCTGTGGCTGTTGAAGTAGTATGCAAGTTTTCCAATGGAGCTCTTCATCATTTGTATCCAGTCATCCCTGTTGCTGTAATATTTGGGGATAATCAGATACTCCAGCTTGTCATACAACTGGGTGATTTCTCGGCGTCTTCTCTCTGCTTCATCCAATTTTTCCTTTGGATCAGGACCAATTGCCCAGCCTGTGACGCCCTCAATGCAGCCTTCAACCCACCAGCCATCCAAGACGCTGAAGTTAATCACGCCGTTGTGGGCTGCCTTCATTCCGCTTGTGCCAGAAGCCTCGAAGGGGGGAATAGGTGTGTTCAGCCAGACGTCGACGCCAGAAGTGAGCTTAGCTCCCATCTCCAGATCATAATTCTCCAAGTAGACTATTTGCATCAGGTCCTTCAGATGTTGTTTCATTTCATAAATTTCTTCGATTAGCCGCTTTCCCATCCAATCATTAGGATGAGCCTTGCCAGCATAAATCACCTGAATCTCGCCAACCTTGTTGATTTCCTCAAGCCTCTTCAAGTTAGAGAACAGCAGAGTTGCTCTCTTGTAGCCAGTGGCTCTGCGGGCAAAACCCAAAGTAAGCACGTTTGGGTCAAGCAGAGTGCCTGACTTTTCGCGAACATAACGTATGAGCTGTTCTTTGGCTTCAATGTGAGCCATCCAAATCTCCTCGTCGGGTATGCTGTCTACTCTGACCAGCAGTTCAGGTTCGTTTGCCCATCCAGGCAAATATCTGTCGTACAGTCTTCTGAAGCATTCGCAGGTCCAAGTGAAGGAGTGGACGCCGTTGGTTATTGCCGAGATTTTGTAGCCCGGAAACAGAGTTAAAGAAAATTCTTTGTGCCGTTTTGCTACTCCGTTCACGTACTTGCTGGTGTTCAGTGCCAACTTGGTCATGTTAAGTTGGTCTTGTCCCCCAAGCTCCTTCAGGGTTTTGAGGGGAATTATGTCCCCCATCAACTTTTGGACGAGGTCGTAAGAGAATTTGTCGTGACCTGCCTCCACAGGAGTGTGAGTAGTGAATATACATAGGTCTCTTATGTTATCCACTTCTTTTCCGTTATTTCTCAGGAGCTCCAAAGTGAGCAGACAGGAGTGCCCTTCATTCATGTGGTATTTTCCGACGTTAAAGCCTGAGGCTTCAAGCATCTTCACTCCGCCAATGCCCAAAACAATCTCCTGCTTCAGCCTGTATTCTCGGTCGCCTCCATATAGGTATGAAGTGATTTCTCTGTCTTCTGGGGCGTTGCCGTCGACGTCTGTGTCAAGAAACAACACAGGAACAAGACCGCCGCGGGGACTCTGGTAATCGTAAAGCCAAGCCTTCACTTTGACGGGGCGATTCTGTATTTTCAGCTCAACTTGGTTTGGCAACTCATTCATGTATTTTGATGGTGTCCAATCGTCGGGGTGTTCGATTTGTTTTCCGTCCTTGAGTTCCTGTCTCAGGTAACCTTTCTTGCTGACAAGGGTGACTCCAACCAAAGGAATTTTGAGGTCGGCACTGGATTTGATGACGTCTCCAGCTAATACGCCTAAGCCTCCGCTGTAGGTGTGAACATTCTTGTCTAACCCGATTTCCATGGAAAAATAGGCTATTTTCTTTCCCCGCAGGAAGGCTCGCTTGCAGTATTCACCGCAGAAATGGTAGGTTTTTCCCCTCACTTCAGCCTTGTATTCTTCTTTTGGTTCAGCTAATGGCAAGCCGCAGACAGGGTCTCTGATCATAACATAAAACCTCTTGATTCACACCGCACTCAACTATTGTATATCGTGTCCTTTCTTAGTTTTCTTTTTCCTTCACGCGGGAAGTGCCCTCAGCAATTTTCTTCAACTGTTTTATCCGTTTTTCAGTTACAGTGAGAACTTTCTTCCGTAATGTTTCTCCACCTATTTTCTTCTTTGAAGCAGTTATTCTGGCTATTTGGTCAGCCAATTTATCATCACCAACAACAAAGCGGAGCCACCTTTCAAAATCGCATCTTTCCATGTGGAACCGAACAGAGCTTACGTCAACTTTTTTCAGGGCTGAAATAAACTCGCTTAAACTGTGAACAGTCAAATCAGAGGAACGAGCAAATTCGTAGGAGAAAGTGAAACCGATTCCAGAAGGAAGACGCCTCAGCAATCTCTTTGCCGCCAGTTCAGGTTTTTCCAGTTCCAAACGGATACTAGCTTCAAGATCAGAGAGGATTCTGGAGTAAACGGCGAAGGCTTCCACGGGGCTGCCCATGGAACTGAAGTAGTTGTGCACGTCTCCGGGTCCGCCCCCTTTTATGCTGAGGTAGTAGAGGTGGTCGCTTAACTGGAGGTAACGCCAGAGTCTGATCATGTCTTTGTCACCTATTCTTTTTACCAGCTGTTCCAGTTCTTTTATGGAGTCGTAGCAGATGTTTTGCATGGGGTTGCCTATCCATGCGCTGGGGTCTCGTTCAATGTCCGCCCACGAAACCGTGTTGTATTCGTGAACGTCTATTTCGTCCACGGGCTCGTGAAGATCAATGACTTCTGAAGGGGTTCGCCAGTTCAGGTGATGCCATCTGTTCACTTCGCTGGGCAGTGCTCTGAGGAATTCGTGGATGCCACATTCTGGCCAGTGGTGTTCCCCAAAGGTTTCGTAGTCAACAAAGATTGTGATTACCTGTCCTTGGGCTGAGGCTAGCCATCGGGCGTACTTGGTTGCGTCTAAGGGATACTCGTTCCACAATGGCGAAGAGAAACGGAATCCTATGTCGTCTGAGAGGCGGTAGTTACGAAGCAAAACACGGAGGTCTGAGTTTTTGGCTTTGTAAACGTAGTTGGGGCTTCTTCCCTCAAGGATTCTTTCAATGCCTTCAGTGACTGTGGCTTTGTATCCCATCTTTTCCATCGTTTTCGCTATGGCATTGTTGTATAGGAGTTCAGTGTTTTCAACAGTTTGTGGCTCAATGTTGAAGAGGTCTTTCATGAGTTGCCGATGCATTTCTAGTTGTTCCACAAACTCTGAGCGGTCTTCACCATACAGGCTAGCTAAGGAGTGGTAGTATGTTTCGTCCATGAATTCGACGCATCCAGTGTCAGCAAGCTGCCTGAACGAGTCGATAAGCGCTGGTTTCCACAGTTGACATTGTTCAAGAAAGACGCCTGATATGCCGTAGGTCACTTTGAAGGGTTTTCCCGCTTTCTTGCTCTTTTCAATCTGTTCAAAGATTATGTCATTTGTGGGAAAGTAGCATTTTCTTGCGGCTCTTTCGAAAACGTAACGGTTAAGCCCATTGTCAAAGTAGAGGTCAAAAAGGTCTTTTTTGGTCACTTTTCCTTTAGCTAGTAGGTCGGAGTGAAAGTTTCGGTTCAGTCTGAAGGGCTGATGAACCTCAAACATTAAACAAATGTCTGTCATAGTTGACCACTAAACCAAAGGACATGTAGGCTTCCGAGATGCAAAGTGGTTCTCTGCTCCTTTTATAACTTCTTATCTACCAATATTTTTCAAGTTTCAACATTTTTGTAGCTGCCTCAACATGGAAACGTGAACAGTTTTGTTGTGCTTGTTTTTCTGAAAAAATACTGTTTTCAACAATGTACCTCTATTAGGCTACAAATATGCTGGCGGTTCTGAACAGTGGATAGTTGCTGTGCGCAGAAAAACAGAAAAAGCTATTTTTCAACAATCATCTGCTATTAGGCTCCTAATATGATTGCAGGGGATGTTGTTGTGAAGTTTTTTCAGCAGATGAAAGTC
>PIXS01000415.1 GCA_003096255.1 Candidatus Bathyarchaeum sp.
ACACTGACCATCAATATTCACTGCTTTAACCCATTCATCTAGATATTGTCTTTTTGTTTTATTAGATGAAACTGTAGCGCGTTCTTGTATTATGTTGAAACTGAACTTGCTAGTGAGAACGCCAGTGACAACCTAGCTCGATATCTATGTTGGAAAACACTATTAGTGACTTTTCTACTAGTTCTGGCTGTTTTAGGTGAACTAATAATGGATCCATGGAAGTATTATGACATCACCCATAAACGACATCATTTGTGTAATCCATTGAACACCGATAAGTTTGAGCGGCTGTGCCAACTCCTCCGATTGAAGCGAGGAGAACGTGTCCTAGACGTAGCCTGTGGAAAAGGAGAGTTTCTCATCAGGCTAGCGGAGCTCTATAGTATTACAGGTATAGGCGTAGATATTTCTCCCCACTACATTCGAGATTGCATGGAAAAGCATCGGAAACGAGTACCAGACTCGGATATTGAATTTGTGGAGATGGATGGGGCAGATTATAGGCCTGAAGTTCCTTTTTCCTTTGATGCAGCTCTTTGTATCGGGGCGAGTTGGGTGTACGGTGGTCATCGGGGGGCGATTCAAGCATTGAAAGGAATGGTGAAGAATGGGGGGCTGATTGTAGTGGGCGAACCTTTCTGGTTGATGGAACCAAGTAAAGAGTACTTAGAGGTAGAAGGAATCAACAGAGATACTTTTGGTACTCATCAGAACAATGTAACAGTTGGGGAGAACGAAGGATTAATCTGCCTCTACACGCTCGTGAGTAATCAAGACGATTGGGACCATTATGAGACGCTTCAATGGTGGGCTGTTGATGAGTATGTCAGAGCCCATCCCGACGACCCAGATATCAGCGAGCTAGTGAAACGGAAGACCCGTGAGAAGCACATCTATCTTCAGGAAGGCAGAGAAACTATTGGATGGGCAATATACGTTTTCAGAAAGGAATAGCATACAATAGTTGAAAAACATCGTACATGTCAGTGGACAAAATCCGATTATAGATGGTTGGTGTGCTGGTCGTAACCCGACTTTAGGGCAAAGTAATTTTTGCTAGAAGGTTGTTTGTGGGTTTTTTTATTTTTGCCCATTATTTCTTGTCTCCGATGCTCTTACTTATGTTGCGTCGGGACATTTAGGATTTTTCCAAAGACAATTAGCTGACTGGATATCGCGAGCAATCTGCATTTAGGCTTTTCATTTTTCTTTCTTCAATTTGATAACAAGTTCTTTTGTGTATTCTTTAGTTCGCTCAATTTCACCGTCTTTAAGGGGTCCCTTTTTCTCCAAAACAACGGCTTTTAACACTGGTAACATTTCTTTCATGTTTTTATCTGCAAGTTTTTTTGAAATTTTTTCGGCTGCGCTCCAATCTTTGTCATCGGTTTCTGTTTTTTCAATATTATCGGGAAGTTCTGTGTCGAAAGCTACAAAAGGTTTGCTTGCCCACTCCTCACTCTTAATCTTGCCCATAAACCGTTTCATTGTAAAGCTCATTGTGCCCCATTTCGTAGGTGAACCAATAATCATAAAATCGTAATTTTTTCCATCCAGTTTTACTTTTTTCACATAGAAGAGGTCAACTTCTATTTCTTCCTCTTTTAGTGTTTCTGCGATAGTTTCTGCAATTTTCTTAGTATTTCCATAGGACGTATCGTAAATAACTATGCCTTTCATCTTCCAAGACTCCTCCGCAAAAAGAAAAATAATAGTATAAAAAAATTTCTCAGAAAGTTTATTAGTTAATTTTTCCATTCGGAGGAAAAACATAGAAGGCGAAATTGTGACAAAGGAAAAATCCTCAATTAAACGATATGCAGTTCCAATCTACTTCATCTTGACTTTTCTACTCTCATGGGGTTGCATGTACTTGATAATTAGTCCTAACGTTTTCCCGATGACTCCTGAGCAAAGTGAGACATTGGGACCGTTAACGTATATAGCGTTGCTCGTTGGACCCAGTGTCGCAGGTATCTTGTTAATTGGGGTCGCTGATGGAAAGGCTGGTTATCGTGACCTCTCATCTAGACTATTCAATTGGCGTGTGGGTTTTCGTTGGTATTTGTTCGTACTCCTGTTTGCTCCACTCTTAGCTTCAGCAGTCCTTCTAATTCTATCAATGTTCTCGTCTGAGTTTATGCCTGCTCTATTAACATCTGACGACAAATTTTCACTTCTAATGTCGGGTATTATGTCAGGAATTATGGTAGGTATCTTCGAAGAGTTGGGTTGGACAGGGTTTGCTGTGCCTCGACTACGACTCCGTTACGGTGTTCTCGCTACTGGAATAATTGTTGGTCTAATATGGGGAGCGTGGCACTTTTTGCCCTTCTGGGAAATTGACACTTTTGCAGGTGCATTTCCACTAATTCTGTTAATTATGCGTCTCTTCTCTTGGTTACCGCCTTTCAGAACGCTCATGGTATGGGTTCATGACAAAACTAACAGCTTGTTAATGGTAATCCTCATGCATGCAAGTCTTGTATTCACTACATTAGCCATTCCATCTCCAGAGCTATCTGGAAATTCAATCTTGATTTGGCTCATAGTATGGGCTACTGCATTATGGGGCGTTGCCTTGATTGTCGCCAAGCGTGATAATTACCTGTAGGCGCGCGCCGAACCTGACTCAAGAAACCCCAAAATCTTACCCTGTTTTTCAATCCCTCGTTGAGTTCTCGGTTGCGCGCGCTCTCACTTACCTAACTGTACTCCCTTGTGAAACCCACATGCACACGAAGAAAAAAGAAGTCCTAACGTCTAAACCAAGTTCTTATTAAACCGATTACAATTATCCCGATTGTGAGTAGTATAACCAAATTGAATTCCCAAGGCACCCCAATATTGCCTGCCTGATTCATGATAAACAATACAACGAGGATGGCGGATATTGAGAATAACGTTGCCATTATTCGTCTCATATTTTTCACATAACGTAAACAAGAGATAAACTTTTTCCAAGAATTATTATACGTTAAATTTTAGCCCCCAAACCCAAAAAAAGGTGTTAGCTTGAAAGCGTGCGCACAGCTATTATACATATTCTTTTATCGTTAACGTTCTTGGAGCCTTTCTGGTTTTGTTTGGGTTAGCGAGCGAGTGGTGAGCCGTGCCGAGCGAATTGGCAAGGCTGTTTAGGGACTTCGGCTGACCGCAGAGCCAAAAACGCATTAATCGTGACAACTTTACTTTAAAGCTCTTGTTTTTGGTTCTGCCCGAAGACCCGTGACAAGGCGATACTCATCCCGAGCGAGCGGTAACATCTAACCCCCATTATCAACACATGTAAATTTTTGGTTGGTAAACGAAAATCATATTAGAAAAACTAAATAGACTAACCTTCTGCGTTATTTTGTTGCGAGGAAAGGGGGATAAGACTACAAAATGGAAGTAAGTCGTAAAGACATGTTGATTAATGTGGCAATGTGGGCAATGGGAATGATAGTAATCCTGCTGATTGCCTATGACCCACTTGACATCCTAGACACTACTCAACAAATGATGATAGTAGTGATAATGACCGTAATCCTTCTGCCTTTGCTACTATATCGCCGCCAGAGACTCCTAAAAAAGATGAAACAACCAACTTAGAAAAACGAGCAGTCTACGCCGAAAACAATCCTGAGCGAGCTTCGAGGCTGCGATAAGTACTAGATAAAATAGTAATGCTCTCATTAGTTGATGCCCTTTGATTGTAGGGGTTGGTGTGCTGGTCGTAACCCGCCTTTAGGGCAAAGTAATTTTCACTGGAGGCTTCTTTTCGTGTTTTCTTATTTTCGCCCATTATGAATTACCTCAGTTACTGTTTCTTATGTTGTGTTTGTACATTTAGGGTTTTTCTTAACTGGGTTGAGATTAAAAGAAATTTTTTGGGTTAAATTTAAGCCTCTTTCAATTACCTAAGTTAACATTTCATTACTTTAGCGGATTGATCTTACGGTATTCTCGTCTAAATGGGTAAAAAATTTCGTCAGACACTGCAAGTTCAACTTTTTCTATGGAAGGCAAAGATTTTATTTCGTAAACAATTTTTTTCATTTCTGTAATATCTCTAAATACCACCATAACCATCAACTCAAACCTTCCAATTAATTCTACAACAAAGAACAAGTTTCTAATTTTAGATAGATCGTCAATAGTTTTTCCAATGTCAGAATCTCTTGTCTTTTTAAGAAAGAAAAACGCTTTTCCATTAAATCCAATTTTTGAAATGTCAAGTATCAATGAAGTTCCAAAAATTGCACCATTCTTAATCATTTTCTCATATCTATTTCGCGCTGTTACTGGTGAAATGCCGAGTTTCTCTGCAACATGTAGAAATGGCATATCTGCCTTTTCTCTTAACAATTTTATTATTCTGCGATCAATTCTATCCATGTGCTTCAGACCTTCTCATTATCTACGAAATCAATGTTTTTGAAAAAGAAGTGAAAGTTACTCCAGAGGAAAAACTCGGTTTCCTTCACACCTTTTTGTCTTCTAAGCAAATGTTTCACGTGATCTAGCTGTTCAATGTTTTTTGCAAATGCAAATATGCAAAGATCATACTCTCCTACCGTTTTGTCAATTCCAGCTATGTGTACATGTTGCTCAATGAAGTTGATAACATTGTTTTCTCGATCAGGGTTCACATTAACTCCAATTGTAAGTGGATGTGTGTATCCAAAAAAAGCCATGTTAAACAGTAAAACAGGTTCGATTATAAGACCGATTTCAACCATTCGATTAATTCGATTTTTTATTGCAGAAGGAGATAGCTCACACTCTTTTGCCATATCTTTTAATTTCGAGCGGGAGTCACTTAACAAGGTTTGAAGAATTTTAACATCCGTTTGGTCGATTTCAAAACTTTGCTTCATTTTAATAACTAATGTTTAAAGAGGTCTAAATATTTTTTCATCATATTTGTTAAAAAAAACAAATTAAAATCCTAAATCGATAGTTATAATTTTAGTTTTGTCTCCTTAAATTTAAAAAAAGTTAAATGATGATAACAGCATACTCAGTCACCATAAACACGCACACATATGAAGAAAAAGGGGCTGAAAAGGTTCAGGCACGGAATAATATTTCAAAAAACAATAGTAGATATGTTCCATTGTTTTTGCCTATTGTTTTTCAATTCCGAGTTTGCATCCGTGCATGAGTCTCAGCAAACCTCCCCTTCTTCAAACGAAAACATGTTTGCTCTAAAAAGGAGGCTGAAAGGGTTTTGGAAAGTTCACATTCCACAAGGATGTAGGGTTTATTCATTTTCCCCATTTCTTTTCAAAGCCCCAGCAAATTCCGTTATAGCAATACGTTTAGGGGGAGCTAGTAGATGTTAGCTTTCGTTTTGGCTAAATCTGTACCGGACAATTTGGAATGGGTTATAGAAAGAATCGGAAAAGTTGAGGGGATTGAAGAGGTCTTCAGGGTTTGGAGAGCCTATGATATTGTTGCCCGGGCTAGCGTTGAATCAATCGAGGAACTTCAGGAAATAGTTTTGAAAATACAAACAATGAAGCACGTCTTATCAACGACAACCCTGATGGAACTGAAGAAGAAAGGAAAATTAGACTTTAAGATTGATTATAGGCGCGCGCCGAACATACCCACCTAACCGCAAACCACTATCTTACTTTTCAATTCCTCGCTAAGTTCTCGGAGCATTTCTTACTGTGTTTAAAGTAGCGAGCGAGTGGTGAGCCGTGCCGAGCGAATTG
>PIXS01000416.1 GCA_003096255.1 Candidatus Bathyarchaeum sp.
AGTTACGGATTGTCTGGCTAACTCTACGAGAAATTCGCCTTCTTCAAGGGTCAGCTGAAACGTAATCCTGTTTCACCTCTGACTTATTCAACATTTATTCCCTACGGTATTTAAGCTTCTTAACGCTAACTGTCAACTCTAGATTAAGCGGAGACAGGCTGCATTCATTTAAAAGTTGATGGTTTCTTCTTGGACTCCTTCTTTTGTTACTATGAGGAGATCCACGCCGTCACCGCTCATGGAGTCTCGTCGTACAGCAGATTTTATTGCTCGCAATACCAGCTTTTTTGCATCGTTTTGGGACATGCCATCTGTATATCCATCTTCAAGCACTCCGGTTGCTATCTGGGCACCTGAGCCAACCGCAGCATAAGTGTCAGGCAAAACAGAGCCAATAACGTCAAGTACATATATTGCTGGTCTTTTATCCTCCATTCCGCCTACGATAGTTTGGGTGATTAATGGAATCATGCGTCTCCCGAAAAGTACGTTTGACATGACTTTGGCTGCTGCTCTAACCGTCATTGGTCTCTTTGAGTCGAACGAAAATAGTTTTGCTTGGGCTTCAACTTCCCGTGCCAAAACCTGCATGTCAGAAACTAAGCCTGCGCATGCTACGCCAACTTGATCAGCAATTTTGAAAACCTTTTTTCCGGTTTTGCTCATGATCATGGAGCCGTATGTAACTCTTTTTTCTGAAGCTAGGATTACTCCGTCAGAATAAACTAGGCCTATGGTTGTGGCTCCTGGAATGTAAAAACGTGATTGGGCTTCGTCATTCAAATGTTGTTCCTCCAGTTTCAATGCAGTAATGACCTCTAGGGCACTTTTAAACTTAATTGATTAAGTTTTGGAGAGATTTAAATTATCCTGCTTTCAGGGAATAACCCCTTGGCTCATGTTCTGGTTTACTGTTGAGGTGCTGCAGGCTGCTGCGTGTCCTTTCTAGAAAACTGTGTCAATCTCCTTATTCCCGCCAATGTTTTCTCTGCGAGCCTAAACTTTTGGATAACAACTATCAGCAGGATGTATAGCAGAACCCATACCACAAAGAGTAATTCGCCGTAGACGTCATGGAAAGTTTCTGCGGCACTCATCCCAGAGTTTATTCTAATGAAATAGTAGGCAATTATCCGTAACACATTAACAAGGTACGTTCCAACAGCTCCAACAATGAAGTAAATCAGTTTACGGAAACGTGACATGCTTGATTTCCTGAACAGCAACAACATAATCAACGTGTAAAGAAACATGCTGTGCACCCCAGCACATGGCCAAGCAATCCCAATAGAAACTGACTTACCCGCCAAATCCTTTGTTCTTATAATCGGCATAGCACTTGATCCCGGCGCATAAAACATTGTGAAGACACAACCCAAAAGATCGAGCAACATAGCCGCACACGAAGCAGTGGGAAGCGCCAAAAGCTGTAGAGGTTTAAGCACGCCATAGGGGAAAACTGTGTCTGTAAGGTAGATGGCAGTGATTCCCGCAATCAAACCTATTGAGATGCCAAATTTCTTCAAACCACTTCTTCCGTATGCCAAAAGTATGGTTGCCACGAAAGAAACTGTGAACATCAGATATTCGACTGACAGGGGCCACGCTGCTGTAAGAATGTGTTCCCAATCTCCAAAGTTTGCTCTCCAGTATTCGCCGCGGAGAGCTTCTCCAAGCTGTATGACTGCTTGATCAAGACCCAAGAAGTTGACGCTTATGATGTAGATTATTGGAATAAGGGCGCATAGGTATGTTGCTAATATCTTGAGTTGGCTTTTTGGCAGTTTTTCTTGGTCTGTTTTTGGTTCTTGCCCCACATTTAGTGAATACTCTAAAACAAGAAGCCACATGAAGAACAGAATGAACAGTCTTCCTTTCCATGTGTAGTCAAAATAGAATCCCCGTTCATTGAATATGGCAAAGCTCTCAAGATTGAAGTAGTCTAGAATAATCAACAGAACTATTGCAGCGATAAAACACGCTAGCACAGAAACTTGAAGCAACGACTTTTTCTTCAAATCTAATTTAGGAAGCATCAAAGTTGCCTTCTCGTGTTTTTTGATTTATTCGCAACTGATAAGCAAAGCAGGTTTTGAATTATGTTAACAGAATTGCTAATTATAATTTGCTATACGCTACGGAGAGGACCAACTAAGCCTCAATCAAGTGTGTAAGCTTCTTGCAGAGGGTATGACGTGCCAAAACTGTTATTTGCCAAAAACATGAAGTAGGTTTTCAATTGAGCGCGCATCAGGGTGAACACATGTCAATGCTGAAGTCGCTCGCAGAGTTGACCAGAAACATCAAAGCATTGAAGTCGTTTACCTAAATGTGTGCACTGGAGTTTGGTAAATGAACATAACCTTCGTCACGGACCCCCTGGTGACAGCATATGGGTCTACAAGACCGCCCTTTCTTTTAGCTATGGAGATGCAGAAAAATGGGCACAGGGTTAAGCTTGTTTCTTCCAGTGTCAGCGAAGAAGTCATGCAGGCGGCGAAGGAAAGAAATATTCAAGTCAAAAGCTTGGGTTCAAACTTCAGTTTCGAGAATTCTTATCCCATCGTTGAAGCTTGGGCAAAATCACTATTCAAATCAGGCATTTTGCGTTTGGATGATCTGGATGATGACGAGATAGTGGTTAACACTTCTGCTTGCATCAAGGTTAAGGCTCATGTGTATTATGGTCAAGGTCCTATGACGAGAGCCTTTGATGATATGTGCTTTGAGATGCCTGCCCGCTACAAGTACACGTATCGTTTGTTTGCGCCAGTTTTACGGTATCTGGAGAAGAAAGCTGTTAGAGCGTACGCGCGTCTAGCCGATTCAGTGATAGCTAACTCAAAGTTCTGTGCCTCCATGTATGAGGACCTAGATGTTGGAGTTGACGGCGTGATTGCTCCTCCCTTAGACCGTAGCCTCTTCAAGCCTGACACCAATGAGCCGTCCCAAGACTATGTGTTGACTTACTTTGGCGTCTACAATAAGGAAACAAAGTTTGAAATTCTCAAGAAGGTAGTCGATGCTGGCTTGAAAATCAAAGCTTTTGGCTACAAGGCATCAGGCATTCCAGATTGCATCGCCCACCACCCTAACATTGAGTTCATTGGCGCAATTTCTGATGAAGAGCTTGTGCACCTTTACACCAACGCCCTCTATGTCCTTTTCACTTTCAATCATGAACCGTTTGGTTACATTCCTATCGAAAGCATGGCATGCGGAACCCCAGTGCTGACATATAATAAGCAGGGACCAAGCGAATCTGTTGTAAACGGGTCTACAGGCTGGCTCGTAAATAACGATGAAGAGCTGCTGGACACTGCTTTGAAGATTTGGAAAGACGGTTATCCCCAAAAGATTAGACAGAACTGCATAGCAAGGTCTGAACTGTTTGATTCAAAGAAAATCTCTGACGAACTAATCGAACTGTTCAGAAAAATGCAGTGACACTCACTTTTCTTCTGTGCCCTTTCTTTCAGGATTTCAGCAGCTGTTTATAGAGCTTGATGTGTTCTGCTGCAACTGTGCTCCATCGTCTGTTCTTCATTTCTTGTCTAAGGTTCTCTCCAAGACGGTTCCTAAGTTCCTCATCTTTCATTAACAGGGCAAGAGCTTGAGCCAACTCCATTGAATCGGATGATGCAACAGCAAGATAGTGTTCTTTATTCTGCAATTCGCTTTGAAACTTGGGAACTTTGCTACAAACAACTGGTTTACCGTAGTCCGCAACGGTTGCCAAAGCCCCACTCGCTTCCACATAATATGGCTCTGTGGACTGCAGCACAATAATGTCACTATCCCAAACGAGTTGTCCCAAACGGTTTTCATCAACAAAACCCGTGAACAGCACCTGTTCCTGAGTACGCGGCGTTAGAAGATGCCTGAATCTTTCAGATTTGTCTTTTTTATCATGGGCGTGGCTGCCCCCAACGATTATCAGTTTTGCGTCAGGACACGTTTCAAGAAATTTTTCGAAAGCTTCAATTAAGTAGCCTATTCCTTTGCCTTTCCTCAAGAACCCAAGAGACATAATACTAACTTCTTTCTCCTTCTGGGAAGTCTCAGGGTTACATGCAGACTTTACTCCATGTGGAATTATGGCAATTTTTTCTACTTTTACGCCATACTCTTTCTGGAGAGTTTCTATCATCAAAGGATTATGGACAATCATGCGGTCTGCAACTTTTACGATAGACTTCAAAACGAACAGAACAGCCATCCGCGCCAAGAAATTAACTACAGAATTTTTGTAAAGTTGGGCATCTTTTCGTATCACCGTATGTAATGTAACAATACAGGGTTTACGGCTTATACGGAAGAACAGCAGCAAAACTGGAAAAAAGATGGAAGATATGCAGCCCCCATACAGCAGCCATCCATGCTGCAAATGAACCGCATTGGCCCTCGTTTTGAACACGGAACGGAAAACGTCGAAAAGAAACCATGGACCTCGTCTCCAGCATCTTAAAACAGCATCATCCTTTTTTTCGCTGGACTTGGACAATTCTTTCTGTGTCAGAGTGTTTGCAACAACTACTATGTCAACAGATTCTGCTATTTGGTTGTATAAATCAGAGGAATATAATGCCACGCCGTCCCTGTGGGGAGGCCAAGTGGTAACAGCACAAACCTTCAAGTTATCCCCCGCCTGTCATCTGCAAAACATTCATGAAGTAGAAGGATACGTCTGCGGAATCTGTTACCTCGGCAACAAACTCGATGTATGTTGGGCGGTCAATCGAAAAACTGAGGTTGAAAAGCTGCCACGTGTCCGCTGTTTTGAAGTCGCTGCCTCGGATTGTTTTGGTGACTACGGTGGAACGTTCTGGGGTCTTCAACGCCTTTATGGTGATAACTTC
>PIXS01000417.1 GCA_003096255.1 Candidatus Bathyarchaeum sp.
AAAGAGCGTTATTAATGGGCATTTTCAAAAAACATCTGTCACCCCAAGGGAGAGTAATGCTCGATGTAAATACAATTAACGCCTACAACGCTAGAGAAGAGGCCTCGATCTATGAAAGAAGGCAACTGAACGGCTTCTGGTCACCTGACGACTACTTTGGATTCGTTAACACATTCAAGTATGACAATGAGAAGGTGGTGCTGGACAAATACACGATCATAGAAGAGCATCGCACACGGGTGATCTACAATTGGTTCCAACACTTTGACCCTGCTTCCTTGTCCCGCGAGGTTGAAAGCAACGGGTTCGTCATCGAAGAAAAATATGGTGATGTTGCCGGGGGGGCCTATCGTTCAGATGCAAATGAAATGGCTGTCGTGCTTCGTTTAATGTAGCATCTGATGAGTATGCCCCACCCACTTTCGGGTGGGGCTTTTTTCTTATAAGTCCTGTTCCTATTGTTTAGCGTAAAAACGCCTATATTTTATGGAGTGTTTTAGGACTGCTGACTAAAAAAACTCCCGCCATGCGTATCCATTCACCTCCAACCGCCGTCTATTAAGACAGAAGGGAGGTGATATCAATGACCACAACAGAAATTGCCGGATACTGGTGGGTGCTACCATTGTTGCTTATGTTCTTTTGTTGCGTATGGAGAGGGAGGTATTGCAGCGGTTTTCGTCACCATGATCAAGACTCTAATAAGGGTAATGATAAGTCACAATTCTACGGGAATTAATGAAATGGTAGACAGCCAATAGAGACCGGCTCACTTAACCAACAGTGAATGTAGTGTTTAATAACTTTTAAGGAGAATTATTATGACTGAAACGAAGCAACAAAATGACAATAAAAACAAGTGCAACGATGGTAATGAAAAGCAGGTCTGCTGCGAACAGATGTTTGAGATGATGCAAAAATTTATGGGCAACCAAAAAGGCGATTGTGATTGTGCTGATATGATGGATAAAATGGGCTGCGTCACACCGCACAAGCCGTAATTATTGAAGACTCACCTCCCTCAAATGGCCACCTGGTGACAAAAATCAGGTGGCCATTATTTTGCGGATTAAAGAGCCTCTCAAATACCTCTATTAATAAGAAGCCGTTTTTCGTCTCACAAGTCGTGGAATGTGAGAAACAAAACATTCTACTTTTTGTCTTGTGACCATTCTTGAATCCCTCTTGCTTCGATTTTAGGAATCCCAAGAGACAGTAAGAAATCAAAATGAGCTTTAGGTGACCGTTTCTCGAACTCTACATGCCAGGCTTTCATCCCGTCTTCATCCATACCGGCAGACTTTAACATCTCAACCCACGCCTTCTTGTCAATTACCGGCTTAAAATCTTTGCTTGTCATATTTTTCAACATAGCTGTGATTGAGTGTTGTTGAGTTCTTAACTCTAAAATTTCTATCTCAAGATCACGTAGGCGTTTCTCAAGGATTGAAATACTGGGGTTCGATTCACCTGAAAACATTTCTTTTGCTTCAGCAAGAGATAAGCCAGCTCCACGAAACATGCAGATACGCTCTAATCGCTCATGATCTTCCTCTGTATATTGTCGATAACCTGAAGCTGTTCTTTTGCTGGCACAGAGCAATCCGATCCTGTCGTAATAGAGTAATGTGCTTCTTGAAAGTCCAAACGAATTAGCCAACTGTGATATGGAATATGTTTTCATGTCTCACACAAATTAAAGCCGGTGGCCACATATTGTAGCCACCGACTCTTTCAAGGGTTAACTACATATTGCGAACGGTGGCAATCTCATCAGGTGAGAGACCGAGCCAACTCAGAAAGTCTGCATGACCTTCAGGATGGCGCGACTCGAACAATTGATGCCATTTCTTCATCGTTACATCATCCAATCCAATTTCCCTGAACATAGCAACCCAGTCCTCTTTGTTCACATTTTTCTGCATTTTCTTTCTCCTTAAAAGTGGTTTAGTCCTCTGTCACGGCCATGACAAGATCCTTTGTAAAGTGTGAACCTGTAGACGGGTCAACAAAAACATAACAAAAAAGGCCACCCGTTTCCAGGTGGCCATTTTTGTTTGGGTTAAATGTCCTCTCAAAAACCTCTATCAATAAGAGGCCGATTCTCTTCTCACCAGTCGTGGTTTCTGAGAAAGATAACGCTAATGAGTTTGTTCGACCTTTATGCCTTTAGACAAAAGCCAGGTACCAATTGTTATCTCAAAAAGTCCGCTCGGGACCCAAAAAATAATTTGATTTATCGGCATCGTTGCATATTGAGGGGCCAAGATAAACATCAACGCGTGGATAAAAATAAGCGCAAACGAAAGGATGCCAAAGTTAGCCAGTATCCTCGGTATATACTTCGATTTGAAAAACAGATAAGAAAACAACATCATGTCCAGACCAAGAAATACCATGGGAATAGCATAGAGAGCAGTATGTTGGTTGAGAAGGAATCCGACGGGAGCCTGCATCTGTTCTGGTGGCAATATTGCTAAATAGGTGTCTCCACTTAAAACCTGCAAAGCAATTAAAGAGACGAGCACAATAGCGGCAACTAGAGTCGCCTCTACCGACTTCAAAAGAAGCGCAAGCAACGCAAGAGTCCTATTTATGGGTTTGAGTATGACATAAAGTGCTAGGGCCAATACGATCAATCCAACTGCCATGATCAGTTCGATCGTAATGCCAAGGCGAAACTGGAACTCATTGGCCATAATGTTATTACCTGTAGCTATGACATTTTCGGCAACTACAAGTCTGGAAAGGACAAAAGTCCAGTTTAGCAAAGGGCCTATTAAGCTAAACAGGAACATGAAGCCTGCAACTTTAGCCGCTTTGTGTTTCGATGTTTCATCGATATGGTTTGTCATTTCATTTCCTCATAACGCTTAGTGATAATCGGCAACGACGAGTATCACTGCTTTACCTGCTATGTTTTTTAACTCCATTTTACTTGAGGTCAAACATTTCGGATTTTAGTTGGATGCCGCCGCCACTAAAATTTTCAGCCAGCTCTTCAGTTATGTTGACCACGACAAACTTGGCAAATTGTGGATTACCACCACCTTCTATTTCTACTAATAGATCAGACAGCTTTTGGTGGAGTAAGCTTTTCTTTTCTGGAGTCAGAAGACCTTTGACAGTTTTGACCGAAACGATAGGCATTTTGTTTCCTCCTTTATTGACTTTTAGTGGTCTTGCCCACAAGAAGTGGACATTATTTTGCCCCGGTCCATTTCTGGGGCGTTTTTTCATCCAAAGTTTCCGAAGCGTTGGCTGAATTGACTGTACTTGGCCCTCATAAACTCCTGGCACAACTCAAAAAACCGTATTGAATATCAGTCCTGCGGTGACGGCGATAGTGAAGACTGCCACTAGAAATGCTCCGAGTAGTGGCCAGCCAAAAATACGTTTGAGCATTATCACTTCAGGGAGACTGGCTCCTGCTCCTCCAATCGTCAAAGCAACAACAGCCCCAATACTCATCCCCTTTGCCATCAGAGGGATAAAAACAGGTATCATCGTTGAAACCCGTACATAAAGGGGAACTCCAATCACTGCGGCGACTGGGACAGCGAAAGGATTGTCGGGACCAGCGTATTTCACTATTAAGCTCTCAGGAACAAATCCATGAGCAAGGGCGCCTATGACGACCCCAACGATGATATAAGGCAAAAAAGTTCTGAATTGTCTCACTGATTCCTTAAGTATTCGCAACCATCTTTCAGCTTTTGGAGTGGCCATAAAAAAGTCCGCGGAAACAGTAGCACAACCCCTGTTAACCGGACCATTCTCAGCAGCAGTGCAGTAAGCGAATTGCGGCGAAGAGATAGCTGGACGGTAACTGTTGGTCTTGGCGTTCTGAACCTCTGGAAGTTCTGTGGTAACAGGTTGACAGGAGCAATCCTCCCGGTTTTCTTCCAAGTTATCCCATTTTACGAACCGATGAAAATCGGCCTTTTCCAGCAGGAAGCTTATTGAAACTGCCATCATTAAGGCGAGAATTGAGTAGATGATGGTCGCTTTAAGTCCAATCGCCATGAAGAACAGCCCGAAGATAATTGGGTTCACCAATGGAGAAATAAATAAGAACGCCAATGTTGGACCGAATCCTGCCCGTGCTTTCAGTAAACCAATCATTATAGGAATAGTAGAACAACTGCAAAATGGGGTCAGTGCACCTAATCCAGCACCAATAAAATAACCTTTCCCTCTTCTTGCAGAGAGAAGTGTTTTGATTTTTTCTGGCGGCACAAATTCCTTAAGGGCACCAACGATGAAGCTGATCCCAACAAACAGCACTGTGAGT
>PIXS01000418.1 GCA_003096255.1 Candidatus Bathyarchaeum sp.
ATTTTGGTTTCATTTTTCTATATGTTTTTTCTGTAGAACTGCTTCAAAACCAATTTAAACCAGTGAATTGTATTTAGTTGATTCCGAGAGGCTATACAATGCCAGCAGACACAATAATTCAGATACTGGAAAACGGGAAATGGCACAACCTCGAAGACATAACTCAAGAAACCAAACTGAATCCATCCAAAGTCCAACACATAACAAAGTTTCTGGAACACTACAACTTTATCAAAATAAACGAAGCCACACAGAAAATAAAACTAAATCCGCCAATGAGCAAATTTCTAAAAAAGATAAGACAGCTAGAAACAAAACACAACAAGTAGCAACCCAGTTTTGTACATAACAAGGAAAGTCAAACGTGTTTTAGCTCACATTAGCTGGAGTTTAGTTTTTGCTGTTTTTTGTTCGCATACGCTCGTAAATCCAGCCTTTCAAAATCAGGGGTCTAACCCGTAAAAGGCTGTGACCCAAAGTCCTTGTGAAGCTGATTCCAAGAGCGTAACGTGCACGACCACTAACTACCTGCCCACTAACCATCTTTCCAGGAGACAAATGCCGCAAATGAAACGTGGTTACAGCTAAATCTGCAACGCTCTTGTAACCTTCCTTTGCTAAACACATGTCAAGATAAGTATCAGGAGCAGGAACATCCCCAAAGCCCCCAAACTTGTCCATAACAGACTTCAAAACCAGCCTAGCCGCACCGTGGGGTTCTTTTCCAAGGGGCGCAAGACTGTAAGTTTTTTCCCATGCAAAATACAGCCTATTCCAGAACGTGTCAGGGTAAGTCACAACGTCTGCAGCAACAGAGCCAACATCACCACCCAGTTGAGGAACAAGTGCCTTGAAGAAGTTGACCGGAACTGCGATGTCAGCGTCAATTATGCTAACGTATTTGCCTTTTGCTCTGAGATATCCTGTTTGCAGGGTTTCGGCGTAGCTGTTTTTCCAGTTTTTCCATGTTTTTTCTATGACAGTAACATCGTATTTTCGGGCAAACTCTGCTGTTCTGTCGGTGCACCTGTCTGCAACAAACAAAACCTCACTTGGGAAGCATTCCAGAGCCTTCAGAAGAGGAGGAAGGGATTTGTCAATGTAGTCTTCCTCGTTGTGGGCACAACATATCACCGAAATGAGTGGCTTGTTTGCTGTCAAATGGTCTATCCCTCGTCTGAAATCTCGTTTAACACATCCAGAATGTATTCAATGTCATCTTTAGTAACCAGAGGGTGAACAGGCAAACTTAAAACCCGTTTAGAAGCGTCTTCGCAGTTAGGACACGACACGTTTGTGTAGCCCAACTTGACGTAAAGAGGCTGATTGTAAATAGGTATAGGATAATGCACAGCAGAACCAACACCTTTGTCTGCTAATTGGGCTGAAAGCTCGTCGCGGCTGAGGGGATAGTTGTTTTCTACCCGTATTACGTACTGATGAAAAACGTGCTTCATGTCGGAAGCCACATAGGGCACAGTTAAGCCGTCGATTTGTTGGATTCCTTTGCTCAAAAGTGCCGCGTTTTCGTTTCTTTTCTTGTTGAAAGCGTCAAGTTTCTTAAGCTGGACACAGCCAATGGCAGCGCACATTTCTATCATGCGGTAATTGTAGCCCAAAAGGTCGTGCTGATACTTTTTGGTTTCTCCATGACTAATCAGTAAACGAGCTCTAGCTGCAAGGTCAGAGTTGTTGGTGGTTACCATTCCGCCTTCTCCAGCTATCATGTTTTTTGTAGCATAGAAACTGAAGCAGCCAAGGTCGCCAAGGCTTCCAGTTTTTTGTCCTTTGTATTCAGCTCCGTGGGCTTGGGCAGAATCCTCAACCAAAGCAAGGTTGTTGTCTTGTGCAATTTCTTTAAGGGCATCCATGTTAGCAGGTTGCCCAAACAAGTGAATGGGAATTATTGCTTTGGTTTTTGGGGTAATTTTTTCAGCCACGTCATCTGGGTCTATGTTGTAGGTTTTTGGGCAGATGTCAGCGAAAACGGGTTTTGCGTTTTGAAACAGCACACAGTTGCCAGATGCTACAAAAGAAAAAGCAGAGGTTATCACCTCGTCTCCTGCGCCTATCTGGAGGCTCTTGAGAGCTGTATCTAAGGCGATGGTGCCGTTGGTTACTGCAACTGCATGTTTTGCTCCGACGTATTCAGCAAAGGATTGTTCGAGTTCTTTTACTTTTTTTCCCGAAACCAGAAAACCAGAGCGTAAAACATCAAGTACTGCGTTTTCTTCTTCTTGGTCAACATTAGGTTTTGCAATTGGAATTTTCCGAGTCACTGTCAATCATCCTTTTCGATTTTTGAGTAGTCTTCGTTAGGTATCTTGAATTCTTCGGCACATGCAGAACATGTCATCAAAACGTAGGCTTCGTTTTTCTTTGTCACTTCGAGTTTTCTTCCGCACGTGCATACGAAGCCTCTGATTCGGGCAGGATTTCCAAAAGCCAGAGCATACGATGGAACGTCACAGGTTACCACGCTTCCTGCTCCGATCATGGAGTACTCTCCTATGGTTACGCCGCAAACGATGGTGCTTCCTGCGCCGATGGAGCTTCCTTGTTTTACTTTTGTGGAAACAGTTTTCCAGTCTTTGTTAAAGCTCCGTGGATAAAGGTCGTTAGTGAAAACGACGTGGGGTCCAACAAACACGTTGTCTTCGAGGGTCACTCCTTCAAAAACTGTGGTACGGTTCTCCAGCTTTACGTTGTCTCCGATTGTTACGCCTCTTCCGACAGAAACGTAATCTGCAACCACACAGTTTTTTCCGATTCTAGCGCCACTCATTATGTGTACAAAATGCCAGACTTTAGTGCCGTCTCCTAAAATTACGCCATCATCAATGACTGCGGTTGGGTCAACGTAAGCTTTGGACATTAAATTTCCCCAATCAATACTAACCCAGCAACTAAATAACAGTTTACATGAAAATGAAACGTCTAGGAAAAAGTTTCGATTCAAAAACCAAACTGCAAAAACTGGTGGTTATTTTGCTCTTCGTTTTTGTCTTTGTTCGCAGTCTCTGATGAATTTGAGGAGCATTTCCATGTCTTGGATGTCTATGTTGAGAAGGTTTCCGCCTAGGGAGAAAAGCAGGTTGGGTTTTTCCATGTTTTGTTTTTCGCGGTCTCTTAGCCAGCCGAGGGTAGCTTTTACTAAGTCTTCAGTTACGTCAACAAACAAGCCCGAGATAACGGAGTTCCCAAAATCGGGCAAATCAGGTATTGGTGGGGCATCTATGTTAACGTAGTAGTCTGTGTCTAGGTCGAGTTTGATTTGTTCTTTGAGTAGTGTCATTATTAGACTGTCGACAGCATACGAAACGCCGAAGATTAGAGACTTATCGCTCATTTTAGTGTCCTCAAAACACAGTAGAAGTTAATTAGATATAAAAATCATGGCATACGTCAAGTTCTGTAAATTCTGCAACTGAAAAAGAAACCCACAAAACCTTATTCCCATTGAATCCAGAAAAAAGACGCAGTGACACCGAGTTCCACAGTTTTTCAGCGTGGTTTTTGGCGTAAAGCATTTAATCAAAACAAAACTATGGAAAAAGCGGGGGACATATATGTGGAATAGCAAAGATTTGACGTTAATGATTGTTTTTGCTGCTTTAGGAACAGTTTACACAGTTTTTGTTACGAACATGGCAAACCAAATTACAGGAATAGCTGGCGCATCATTTCTTTTCATAATAGGATACGCAGTGTTCATCAGCGCCCAGCTGCTACTTTTCAAAGGAAGAAGATGGCGGTTTCTTGCCTCTTCAACAATATTTGTCGTGCTTATCATTCCAACTTCCTTTGCTGGGGCACCTTTCGACGTCTTTGCTCGGATACCAGTGGTAATTAGTGCAGGAATCTTGGACGTTATGTTTAACAGCGTGTATGGATATTTTGAAAAAAGAAACAAACTTCTCCTGCTGACCCTAATTTTCGCAGTAGAATACAACTTGGCAAGCCCATACATAAGCATAATATTCAATCACGTTTTTTATCCCCCAGAATACGTCACAGCTTTAGCTAACGCAGTTATGCTGATGGCACCAATAATAGTAATTGAAAGCTTAGCAGGCGGATACATGGGCTACAAAGTCTACCAACGAACAAAAAAAGTGCAAACAGGCATAATCTAAAAACTGCTTCCGTTCAAGCAAAAGAAACAACATGCACAAACTTATATTCTGTTTAGGCTAAAACTCGCTTAGCTGACTGTTCTTGAAAAAAACGAAACAAGTCTTGATAATGGCAGGTGGCGGAGGACACACAGGCTTTGCAATTGCAATAGCCCAGAGGCTACAAAACAAGGCAACCATGACGTTTCTGATTCCAGAAAACGACACCCAAAGCCAAGAAAGACTAAACGGTTTCGGCAAAACTGTTGGCATACCAAAACCAAGAGGAGCAACAACAGGCACAGGAACGTTCCTCTACAACTTTGCTCGAGCCTTCACAGCTTCCATGAAAAAAGTAACAAAACAGTATGACGTTGCAGTCAGCACAGGAAGCAACTTTTGCATACCACCAGCAATTACGGCATTCTTCAAAGGAGTTCCAATAATAAACATGGAATCAGAAGCACGTTTTGTTGCCGCATCTAAAACAGCACGGATTCTAAAACCCTTTTCAGCAATCACTGTTCTGCAGTGGCCAGACCAAAAAAAGTTCTTGAAGGGACAGGTTGTTGGACCAGTTTTTCCTAAACCTGAAAGTAAACCACGAAATGAGGGCTACATACTTGTAACTGGAGGAACCCTTGGATACAAAGCCCTGTTTGATACATTAAACCAAACAAACCTTAAGAACATTGTTTTGCAGACAGGACAGGTTGACCCCGAGCCTTACAAGAAAAGGCATCCGGATTGGAAGGTTTTTCGGTTCTCTTACAAGTTTAGTGATGTTATTGCGGGTGCAGAGGTTGTGGTTACTCATCAGGGCTCTGTTCCGCTGGAGGCTGCAGTTTACAAGAAGCCGTCTGTGATAGTGCCAAACCCTGAACTAAAACGCACGTTTCCAAAAGAAGATTCAGAAATATTCGCAACAAAGGTTGGTGCAACAATTCTGTCAGATGTCAGTTCTGAAAGTTTGCTTGCTGCAATAGAGAAAGCAAAAAACAAAAAAGTGCCAACCATAAAAGATGGCGCCGAAGTTTTGGCGGATATTATTTTGAGTTTTTAACGAAGATTGTTTCGTATTTCTGAAATAGAAAACATTTAAATCCTCTGAGTTATCGTTACCTCAGTTTAGAGGCTTATATTATGTCAGAAAGAGCTGCACGTGGACTCGTTTATGAATG
>PIXS01000419.1 GCA_003096255.1 Candidatus Bathyarchaeum sp.
CCACAGCGAAATGGCACGCAGAGGCTTCCACTACGACCGCACAGCAGTCGCCCACGCCCTAGTTGACTTGGTAAAAGAAGGATTGTTGACCCGAGAGGGGCAGCCTCGTCGTTATCGTTATGCTCAGAAGAGACCGCCCAGAACCTAACCTTGAAAAATGTTTCTTGTTGCGTAGGTTACAGGAGTTGTTGTAGTTCGCTCCATTTTTCCAAGAATTCTCGTCCCCTCTTGGTTGCCACGTACTTGGTTGAATCGTTGTGGACTTCCAGAAGTTCCAGCGTTTGCAGTTCAGAGAGATAATGCTGGAGCATCTTCCATGACAGGTTTGTTCCGTACATAACATGTGTCTTGGTTCTCGGTTCTGAACACAAATCGAGAATTTCTGCCATGATTTCTATACGGTCTCTCTTAACCATCAGACATCACTAAGGAACATTCCTACTTTGTCATTGAAGCGTTTTTAATGTATCTGTTTTGTATCTCTGTAGAACACCATTTTTTCATTAAAAGCCCTCTATTGTGCCCTTTCCAAGCACTATACTGCATTCAACAACAATTTACCCTAAGCAGAAGATTTGGTGGCGCCGAGGGAGGGATTTGAACCCTCGCGACCCAATGGATCACAGGCTTTCCGTAGTCGGAGGTTCCAGGCTTATGCTTCCAAAGTTGGAATCTGCTCCCTACCAGATTTCCCGCAACATGGTTGCTCTAGGAGACCTCGGCACAACACTAGAATAGCAACAGACCTGTTTTTTAGCCTTTTCGAAAAATGAGGTCTATTGCTGAGTTTTGCGCCACATTTTCGGGTACATACCCCGTGGCATTAGAACCCGCTGAGTTTTTGCTACAAAACCGTGGTCCATCTTCAGCATCTTTTCGGAAGAGACCGTGGCTTGGGCTATTGTTATGGCTTCTCCCTTCTGGGTGAATGCTGCAACGGTGTCGCCGATTTTGATTCCAGAGTCCAAGGCCAGCACTCCGGGAGCGGTTAGGTGGGCTCCGTGGCAGAGGGCGTCAACTGCAGAGTCTCTTACAATGATTTTTGGGATTAGCTCTAGGGCTTTTTCCATTGGGTACACGAATTTTCTGAGGAAGGTTTCGTCTTTGGTTTCCTGCCATTGACTGTACAGGTAAGAGATGTCGTGGAGGGTGACTAGGCTTTCGTCTTCTTTGAAGGGTCCGACTCGTGTTCTGCGAAGTTCTTGCATGTGGGCGCCGCAGCCCAGTACTTCGCCGATGTCGTAGCAGAGTTTCCGTATGTATGTTCCTGCTTCGCAGCCGACCCTGAAGAGGACGTTTCGGTTGTCCATTTCGAGGAATTTGTTGTAGTAGATTGTTCTTATTCTGAGTTGCCGTTTAACTGATGAACGGACAGGTGGTCGCTGATATAGTGGTCCTTGGAATTCGTCTAAAACTTTTGTTACTTTGTCTTCTGGAACTTCAGAATGAAGTCTCATTACGCAAACATACTCTTTTCCTGCCAAGAGAAGAGCCTGAATTACCTTTGTAGCATCCTCTATGGCAGTGGGTAGAATACCGGTGACTTTGGGATTTCCCCGGCTACGTTAAGCCTCAAGGGTCCCGCCGTGACCGGCGCTTTCTAGGCTGAGGATCCGTTTTAGCCATGCTGTAACTTCGTGACTTGATGGTCCAGCAGGCTTGTCCAAGTTTATTATTCCAAATCGCATGTGATCTTTGATTGGGCGTTCTTCGGGTCTGTGACCGAAGCGCATGTTGGTTTGTTCCTCAGCTTTGACTACCAGAGTTCGCTTGATTTCCCATGGCTCGTTGATTGTTCGCATGATGTTTCTCCAGAGTGGAAAAAAGGGTTAGATTAGGTTAAAAGATTTAGGATAGGGCGGCTATGCTGTTTTGTTCATGTCGTCGAGTTTACCTGCTGTCTTCAGTGCTTCTGCGACTTCTTCGTCGGTTGCGCCTCTGTTTAATTCAATTTTTTCTTGTGTTGGCTCTAGGTGGCTGATGTTGGCGCGTCTTCGTTTTATTTTTGTGACTGCTTTGGGTCCTGTGATGAGAACGTAGTTCTTGTCAACAAGGTCTACGATTACGCATTTTTTTCCTGCTTCTCGCCCTAAGATTTTGACGCATATTCTTCCTATTTCTATTGCAGGCAACTTTAACCCTCGTCACTTTGACTAGTAGTACCTATGTTTATACTTTACTCATAAATGAAAGGCAACCAACATATCAGATGGCGTTTTTGGCGTGACCATTCGGGCTGCTGTATGATCAGACAAAGAAAGCACAGTTTCTGCGTGACCCCCGTGGGAACCTAACGCTTGAACTTGGAATATGAATGTTGGCTTCAGAAACGTTTTATTGTTCAGATTCAGAATCAGAACGGAGCGCACGCATCCCTCATATTAGATAAGCACCACCCACAAGCCATTTTGCCTTCGGCGTGCGCTCTACACACCCCTCTTCGATTCTGCGTAATCAGAAATGTTCTCGTGGCTGGTGCTGTGCGATTTTTCTGAAAAAATACTGTTTTCAACAATGTACCTCTATTAGGATACTAATATGTTGACGGCTGTCAAAGCTGGAGAAGTGTCTTGCGCAGAAAAACAGAAAAAAGCTATTTTTCAACAATCTGCTGCTATTAGGAGCCTAATATGAACGCTTAGATTGTCGGTTCTTGTGTAGCCTCTTCCTATAGATTATAGCCACCAAGGTTGCGGTGATTAGCAGCGGCAGAATGGTCCATGATGGGAACTCTGGAATCGTCTTCATTAAAGGATAATTGTCTTGGTTGTGTTCGTCAATAACGTAGGGTGTGTCAGTTATGCCGTTTCCGTTGCTGTCTGTGCCGTTGTAGCTGCCCCAGTAGTTGCCTTCAGTTCCGTTGTCCCAGATGTTTGATGATTCTCCTACAGTGTAGACAGGTTCGGTGTTGTTAACGAAGTTGTTATGAAAAAAGTGGTTATTCTCAGAATAGTATAGGTAGATGCCGTTTGCTGCGTTTCTGCTTATGTTGTTGCCAGAGATAGTATTGTCTGAGGAGCCGCACAGGTAGATGCCGTGAATGTTTTCAGCTATGTTGTTTTGGGTTATTGTCGAGTCTGTAGTTTGAGCTAACAGCAAAGCCTGTCCGTTGTGGCTGAGGTCAAGGTTTTGGGCGGTTATGCCTGAGCAGTCTACAAGAGCCACATATCCTGCGTCAAGAGGAACAGCATCGTCTTGTCGGTTAACCCAGTAGATGATTGGTTTTCCATCCACAGTGTTAGACGCGTCAATGTCTTGGATGAATTCTGGAAGATGTGAACCGAATACGCCAAAGTTGCCTCCGTTGTCTCTCAAATCGTTATCTCTGAGCATGTTGTTTGAGTAGTCATCAATGCGGATGCCTAACCCATTGTCTCTGATAGTGTTTCCCAAAACTTGGTTATCGTCTGAAGATGTAGAAAGCCAGATGCCATCCTGACCGTTTCCCGTTATTCTGTTCTCTCTTATTTCATTGTTTGAAGAACTGCGAAGCCAGACACCGGGATAGTCGTTTCCGGTGATGTCGTTGCCACTGATTGTGTTGTTGGATGATGCAGACAGGTAGATGCCATAGAAGTTACCTGTTATGTTGCTGTTTGATAGGTTGTTGTTATGAGAAGAATTAAGGTGGACTCCATAAAAGAAGCCGCTGACAGCTAGGTTCTGGACGGTCACATTTGTTCTTTCCCTCAGACTTATTCCTGTTCCAACATCTGTCCCTTCAAGACTGAAGTCTGACCCATCAATCACAACATCATCTTTTTCCACGACAACAGATCCAAAAACGTCGCCAGTGAAAACGTAGAGGTTTCCATCTCGCAGTATTTTGTTTGTTCCATCTACGCTTCCGTCAGCATTGATGAATATGGTTCCGTTTGCCTCTACAGGCAAGATAATCGGAGCAGCCACAGATATCACACATAGACTCAGCAACAAAAAGAACAGGAAGGGCAACTTGTCCATTTGAAATTTCTCAACTCTTCAGGTTCACTTATGTTGATTACACAAAAAAGGGTTTTCGATAAGAAAGCTCACCAACAACATTTTGGTGCCTGCATCTCTGTTGGATTCACAAAAATCTTATTTTCTATTCTGCATACCCTACATAGAGTCTCGATGAAACTAACATGGCTAATTCTAATCACAATTTTGTTGACTGCCATATTTTCAGTCATAGCATACAATCACTACAACAACGAACCTGAAGTTTCTGAAGAAGACTTCTTTTTCGGCGTCTCTTTTGGAGGAAACACAAGCAGCCAAGCGAAGCAACTTATCGACAAAGTGAAAGGATACACTAACCTCTTTCTCATCAATTCTTGGGACGTCACCACTAACGAAACTGCCCTCAACGAAGTCTGCGAATATGCCTCTGAAGCAGGATTGGATTTTATGGTCTTTTTTGACTTCATCTCACATACTGGCTACCCATGGCATCTTACAGGATGGATTGACACTGCAACGAAAAGATGGGGAAACCAGTTCTTGGGGGTTTACCTCTACGATGAACCGGGTGGACGACAGATTGATTCAGGACAATGGGACGAAGGAATAAGCCCCAAAAACATTTCCGATTATAGCGATGCAGCCGAATTTTTTGTAACCAGCATCTCTTCCACATGGAGCATGCAAGACCTCAAACACAGGGGAGTTCCCGCGTTTACATCCGATTTTGCTTTGTACTGGTTTGATTACTTGGCAGGATACGATGCCGTGTTTGTTGAGCTTGGCTGGAACAACAGTAGACCTCAACAGATAGCCCTTGGCAGGGGAGCCGCAAACGTACAAAACAAGGAATGGGGAGCCATAATCACTTGGACGTTTCAGCAGCCACCTTACTTGGAGAATGGAACACGGCTTCTAGAAGACCTGAAAACAGCATATCAGGCAGGAGCCAAATACCTGATTGTATTCAATTACCCCACATACCCCCAAGGCAACCCCTACGGGATATTGACGGAAGACCACTTTGATGCCATGGAAAGATTCTGGAACATAACAACTACACCTGAAACTTCTCTTGAAATGGTGGAGGCAGAAGCAGC
>PIXS01000420.1 GCA_003096255.1 Candidatus Bathyarchaeum sp.
CAGTGTTTTATATGCACAACGGCCATAGTTTATGTTGAAGCCCATGCTCACTAACAACAAGCATAAGGTTCTGTGCAAACTCTGGCTCGAGTATAATGGACAACCGCTAATCGGCAAAGGCGGAGCAGAAATCCTCAAAACAATCAAGCAAGTTGAATCTATTTCTAAGGCAGCCAAAACTGCTGGGATGTCTTATCGGTACGTCTGGAATTATCTCGCAAAATTAGAGAAAAATCTAGGCGAACCTGTAGTGAAGACTTACAAGGGAGGAAGCAAGGGGGGAGGCGGAGCAGTTCTCACTGAGTTAGGAGAAACTCTGCTTAAGGAATACAACCGAGCCGAGTGCTACATGAGTGAAATGATTGGTGACGGAACAAATTGGGAGGCTATTGGATTGAAAATAAGTGCACGAAATAAATTGAAGGGAACAGTCAAAAAAGTAGAAAAGGGAATAATAACCGCTAAAGTCAAAATCGAAATTGAAGCGCCTGCTGTGATAACGGCGATTATATCCAAAGAAGCTGTCGAAGAACTGGACGTGAAGCCCGGAGACAGCATAGAAGCAGTAATCAAGGCAACTGAAGTAATGGTTGCAAAGGAAGAATAGTGGTTCGGGTTACATGGATTCGTTTTGTTTTTAGCGGAGCGGATACAAAAGCATCAACACGCTCCCTCAAAAACATCCAAAACTCCCTGCTTTCTTGGAAGTAACGTTTTTACGGTCATCAATTGTATCCTCTAGTGTTAGGAGAGTCTGTGACGTGAAGGTTTTCAACGAGAAAGTTGTTTTCTCAACCAAGGACCCGATAGATTTAGTGGATTTAACGGCTAAAGTTCATGAGGTTGTTAGGAAGTCTGGAATCAAGAACGGTTTAGTTCACGTGTTTGCTCCCCACGCAACCGGAGTCCTCATACTGACTGAGCACGAACCCAGCCTAGACAGGGACGTTAAGGATTTTTTGGAAAAAATTGTCCCTAAGCACGGCGGCTACAGGCACCCATCAAATGCCTACTCTCATCTTAGATCAATGCTGCTGCCACCTGACAGAACAATACCCATCATTGACGGCGAAGCAGTTTTTGGCACTTGGCAGTCTCTGGTCTTCGTGGAAACCGACGCATACCCCCGACAAAGAACAATAATCATGCAAGCCATGGGCGAATAAACCAAAACAGCTGTCTTTCTAAGAAAACCCACGCGACTTTTCTCGTTAATTTTCGAAGCTTATAAGCAGCCCAAAAAGAACACAAAAACGGTGGCTAATTGAAGACCTCTGATTACAGAAAAAAGTGCATTACCACGCATTTTTTAGTCTAAGTAACATGTTTTAGCTCACGTTGAGCCCCAACTGCTTGTTCAACGCTTTCATTCTAGCCAGAATATGAACGTCTGTCATTAAACTGCAGATAGTGTACACTACTGAATAAGACGAAACCAAACGAAACCCAACAAAATATACAATTAAAGCTAAAATTTAGCACAATCAAGCAGCTGTTCTTGCTTCCCTCTCGTTTTTGCACAAAAATTGTCCGTTTCTAATGGCTGATTCAACCAAAAAACGATAGTAAAGGTAACGAAAAAAGCCGAAGCCATCTGTTAATGTTATATACTCAAACACAAAGATGTGTAATTGATGCTACGTCAACAGAAGCAGAACGACGTAAGTTTGCGTGTTTTTCTTAGCTCAAACGATAAAGTGCTTGCAGCGTTTGGCGTCTTTGGTGCATTAACTTTGCTTTTTACAGCATTCACAAACGAGTTGCTATATTTCATTTCGCTTTTTCTGTTCCTTGTGTTATGTTATGAATTCAACACAAGTTTTCCTAGTTGGCGCCTGAGCACAATCTACCTATTTCTGTTCAGAATTCTTTGTTGGGTTCTCTTTTTTGTGGTGTTAGGCTATTCAAGTTACTTTTATTTCTTCAGAGGCTTCGCTTTTGTCCACTTTTTCATTGTGTTGTGTGTATGGCTATGTCTGGTTGATTTCACCAAAAATTAAAAGATTCGTTCACCCACACAAAAAATAAAGACAACTGTCACACATCAACAAGCCGTTTTCAATAATAAATGTCAAATCTGCTTAGAAGAGCGCGCAGGGTTTGCGGAAAAAAGCTAAAAAATGCGCAGTTTCGTCCACTTTCGTTCTCATACATTAAGTCTTCTCTGTCTAAAAAAGCACAAGAAAAACTGCATCTACAACCATAGTAGGAGCTTAATAGAGGTACATTGTTGAAAACAGTATTTTTTCAGGAATTCAGCAGCACAACAACTGTCACCTTTTCAATTTTCCGAGCATATTTGGAGCCTAATAGAGGTACATTGTTGAAAAATAGCTTTTTTCTGGAATTTCTGGGCGCTGTTGGTGGTTGATTAGGCTTACAAAAAGGGACTGACGCAGCAAAAACTTAATGTTGATATAAGCTTCGAAGCAAATCGCGACTTTAATGCCTGCCTATTTCATGTGAAGCTCAACTATGTCGCCGTCTTCAAGGGCAAAGGTTCCGCCGACCTTCTGTGGGCTAAAACGTAGCCTTTTTCCCCACACTTTGGCATACGAAAACTGATTATAAAAGTCGGTGTGAATCCGCTTCGCCAAATCAAAAACAGTAGAACCCGTACGGATAGTGAAGGGGCGTTTGGAAGCCTCTTTCTTGTTCGGCTCCTTTGTGTAGACCCGCATAATGTCCAGCATGCCAAACATTTTAGCACCCAACTCTTCTATTCCAGCCTTTGTTTCACAGGACACCGCAACAATCTTCAGTTCATTCCCCACAGCCTTCTTGAGCTGCTCCAACCGTTCCGCCGCAAGCGGATGGTCTGCCTTGTTAGCTAAGATTATGGCTGGACGATACACTTTTCCCTCAAAAATTGCCTCCTCAACATCATCATAGGTGGCTTCGCCCCGAATCTTAATCGTGGCATCCCTTATCCCATAGCTCTTGAGAAGACGCGTCAAATCCTTAACCGAACAATCAACCAGCTTCCCCAAAACAATAAACTTCAACTTGGCGCCCATATGTTTCCTCTCAATTTCAATACGCGCCTTGGGCTTCCGAGTAAGAATCTTCGATTTCTCTAACTCGTTAGAAATAAGAGAAAACTGCTCAACAGGATCCTTCGACAAATCAACCATCAAAACAAGACCATCAGCATTCCTGGCAGAAGTCAAAGTCTGAAGCCCCCACGCACCCCCCTCTGAAGAACCCTCCATAAGGGCGGGAGTCTCAACCATCTGAAGCTGCAGATCCTGATAATTGAACATGCCCGGCGTCGATTCAGTGGTAGTGTAAGGATAGCCTAAGATCGCCACCCTTGCGTTAGTTAGAGTAGACAGGAGGCTGCTGCGCCCAACGTTGGTTGGTCCCAAAAGCACGATTTGGGCGTCTCCCTCTTTCTCCACAAAGTCTCTGGGTCCTGATGATACGCCTGTTCGCTTCTGCTTTTTGTCCTCAATCTCCTGCTTTAGCTGCGAAATCTTCCTTTTGACTTGTGCTCTGAGGTTTTCTGTTCCCTTGTGCTTAGGAAACAGGCTCATAAACTCTTGAAGTTTCTTGATTTTTTCTTCAGGGTTCCTAGCCAAAGACGCTTCACGGTACTTCTGTTTGGCTTCTGCAGGAAGATTCGCAGGCATACTACATTCATCTAATACTAACTCAGAACAGAGAAGATATTATCTTTTCGAAAACAGGCTCCGAGTCAGTGCCCTGTGCATAAGAAATCGGCTAATTAAAATGCCGCCGAAATCAAAGATTTGAATGAAGGTCCTTCTACAAAAAGAAGAGGCAACACAAAATGGCAGAACACCACATCTTTGACCCAAAACACAGCTCAGCCTTAGAGTCAGAGGACAGAAAGAACTGGCAAAACCCACAAGAAATAATCAAACTACTAGAGCTCAAACCATCATATGTTGTAGCTGACTTGGGCTGCGGAACAGGCTACTTCACAGTTCCAATCGCCCACAAAGTCAAGAAGGTCTACGGAATCGACATCCAACAGGAAATGCTGACGCTTCTCGAGCAAAAGATTAGACAACAAAAAATCGGAAACATCGAGACTTTGCTGTCAAAAGAAAACGAAATCCCCCTCAAAGATGAGAGCGTTGATTTGCTGTTGTCAGTGAATACTCTTCATGAGTTCCGTGACAAAAAAGCAATTATCGATGAAATGCGGAGAGTCCTCAAAGCCGATGGACAATTAGCTATAGTTGATTTCAAGAAAGAGGAGACAGACTTTGGACCTTCCGTATTTGTTAGGATTTCGAAGATGCAGGCGAAGCGTCTTTTTATGAAAAGGGGCTTAACCGAACTGAAAACGCATGACCTCAAGTTTCATTATCTGATAGTTTTCGGAAAAA
>PIXS01000421.1 GCA_003096255.1 Candidatus Bathyarchaeum sp.
CCTACAAACCTAAGCTCAGTAATCGAAACCGAGCAAGACTCCCGAGGAATCGACCTTATTGTGTCTTTGAACAAGCCCGAGGAAAAACTGGCTGACACGTCATATGTTGAGCACCTTTACAGCATGGACAGCAACATTGTAGACGTAATTCCCTTCAAGACTTTCAGTACAACTACTGACTACCAGAAGTTTGTAGCCGTATCAAATCCCTACTCACCTGAGTTTAACGCACAGGTTGATTTGCTTCCTCTGGGATACGGAGAATTAACCACTGAACAAATCCGAGGAAACGCAACCGACGCGTCTGACCCTGATTGGCGGTATGACTTCTACCTGAGCAGTTTCCCAGACGGCATAACTGTGCCTGAAGACTCCGACATAACCGATGAGGAGTTATTAGATTTGTCCAAGCAGTCATGGGACCTGTTCTTTGACCCAGATTACAAAATGGCAGCATACAACGTTTCGTTAGCTGCTTTACTATCAGAAGACCGCGACCTAACAGACATAGACCTAACCGCATTAGGAGGATATGATGGCAACGAACTGGAAGGCGTAGCTGTTTTACGAGACGAAAATGGTACAGTAATTGAAAACCCAGTTGTTTTCACTGACTCTTTCATTTTGCCCCTTGGTCTTCAAGTTTGGATACCCATGAACA
This sequence comes from Candidatus Bathyarchaeum sp., assembly GCA_003096255.1. The sequence goes on from PIXS01000421.1 coordinate 662, forward strand.
TGTCCGCTTACGGAGTGCCCATCTATCAAGCTTTCACTGTAGCTGGCCGATTAGACGCGGAACGCGCAGGTGGCTTCCCCTTGTCATCCTTTAGCATAATGTCTGCAGACGGTTTCGATTACATTGATATGCTTGGAAAAATCTACCTTTCCGAACACTGGGCAAACCAAACAAACTTCTTGGCTGAAGCAGACGGCGAAACCACAATCTCACGAGCACCAAACCAGTACAACTATTACCTGATTAAAACAACCTACGAAATGGACGCCCCCGAACTAGACTCAATAGCGCGAGAAATTGAAGAGTTCACCAACACAAACGATGAAGGATACCGTGACCTTGCGGGCGACAACTTCTATGTTGCGAGCACAACTGTGCTTTACTCAAAAGTTGAATCTTCACTGGAGATGGTTAACCGAATCGTTTCGTTCCTGCAAATCTATGTCACCTTTGGACTTGGCATTGGTGCAGTAGGAATGGCAGTAATTTCGGTGCGTAACGTTGTAGAGCGCAAACGGGAAATTGGAATGATGAGGGCAATCGGATTTCCAAAAACGCAGGTTATGCTTTCAGTACTCCTTGAGTTGGTAGTTCTCGGAATAATTGGGCTGCTTATCGGAGTCGCTAATGGTATTGTAATCAGCGTTGGGTTTGCTAACATGCAAAGCGCTACTCTAGTAATTCCTTGGAGCGACCTTGGAATATACTTGGGATTCATCACGTTGATTGCCTTGGCGGCAGGCGCAATTCCAGGATGGTTTGCATCTAGGATTCCGCCAGCAGAAGCTTTGAGGTATGTAGGTTAGGAGGAAAACAAAATGGTGGCATTAGCAAAAAAGCAAAAGAAATCTTCAAAAACCAAAACTGAACAGGAATCGATTCTGGTAATCTCTGGATTACACAAACGCTACAGCGAAGGAAAATCAAACGAGGTCCACGCCATTCGAGGATTAGACCTAAATGTCAAAAAAGGCGACATGATGGCAATCATGGGACCTTCTGGATGTGGAAAAACAACCCTCCTAAACATGATAGGGCACCTAGACCGCCGTTCAGAAGGACAAATAATCATTGACAACATAGACACTTCCAAGCTGTCAGACGGTAAAATGACAAACTTCCGAAGAGACAACATCGGCTTCATATTCCAGCTGTTTAACCTCTTTCCTTTCTTGTCTGCAGTAGAAAACGTGGAAACACCTCTTCTACTAAAAGGCATGAAAGCCGGCGTAGCCCGAGAGCAAGCAAAAATGCTTCTTCGCGAGTTAGGTATGGGCGACAGGCTGTATCATTTGCCGTCGGAGCTTTCTGGAGGTCAACAACAAAGAGTTGCAGTTGCTCGCGCGTTGATTACTGAGCCCGCAATCATTCTTGGAGACGAACCCACAGGAGACTTGGATTCTACAACAAGTGCTGACGTGATGAACTTGTTCCGCAGAATTAACAAAATTAACCGTCAAACCCTTGTTCTTGTCACTCATAACAGGTGGATTGCAGAACAGTGCGACTACATTGTTCACATGACTGACGGAAAAATCTCAGAAGTTGAATACGGTCCATTTGATTCGACGGAGGAATCGCAATGAAAGTTTACTCAGCAGGTCTAATCGACAAATCTTTGCGTTCTATTAACGGCAAACTGCAAAAGAATCTGGCGTCTGATTTGAAAAAAGTTCTGAAGGTTTCAAGCAAGGCTGTTTTCAGTCAAGAACTGAACTCGTTTATTGTTTTGTCGGGAACAAAAGACAAAGCTTTGGACGAAAAAAGCGTTGAAAAAGTTGAAACTGGAGTCTTGTACCGCCGTTTCAAGAAATACTATGCAGACAACATGTCCCGCCTGAAAGAGCATTTGAAGGATAATCAGGAACTGCGAGAAACGTCAAAGATTGTGAAAGACTTCATCAAAGAAGTTGACCCTAACCTTGTGAAACTGTTTGATTCTCAACTCAAGAAGCTAATAAAAGAGCTTCCTGCGGTTTATCATGAAATCCAGTTGAAAAGCTACGTGGCACTATGGGATTTGGATGAAATACAGGAGTACAGGTTTTTCCTTTCAGGCTTTGAATCGCCAGTTTTCGCTGGCTCAACTGCTGGCAACATGAACGTTGACGAGCTAGTTGACAAAATTCTCGTTGCAAACTTCTTTGAAATCTTTTTGAAACCAACGATTACCCGTCTCAAAGACTTGGACAAAGTTCTTGAAAGACTCAAAATGGGCGTAGAAGGAACCCATTACAGAACCACTAACCCTAAGCTGCAAAGAAAACTTGAAGTGTTCTTCAGAATTTTGGCTGCAAAACTCAGTGCTTTACAGGACATAGACCGTGTAATCTCCAGAATATTCAAACTGTTTGAAACTCCAAGGCTTTCGCTCACTCAGTATCACCTGAAAAACGGTTCAGTTGACTTTAACAAGGCTCTGTTGGGAATTTCGTCAGAAATTGAGTTTGCACAAACTTTGCTTCTTGACGTGCACAGTAAGCTACAGCATTGCCAGCTTTGTTTGCGTGACTATTTGGATGAACACAAAAACGGAGTAAAAACTGTGGACTCAAAAGAAGAATTCAAGAACGCGTTGCTTCCTGTTGCTGAGCTGAGCACAGACCTGTTTGTTGAAGCTGAACTGCTAAAGATGTGGTCAGACTTTTTTGGAGCTGACATTCCATACTTCAGTTTTAACACGAAACTGTTTGGAACAGAAAA
>PIXS01000422.1 GCA_003096255.1 Candidatus Bathyarchaeum sp.
GACCCAACAGCAGACGGTCCAACATTTCAGGCAGTATGTGAAAGGGCCCTTGAAAACGGAATGACTCCAAACAGGTGCATAGAGGGCATCAAGAAGCTTAGAGCTAAAGGAATAGAAAACCCAATTGTGGTCACTACTTACTATAACATTCCTTACGTTATGGGCGTTGGAAAATTCCTGAACAAAATAAAAGAAGCGGGAGCACAGGCAATAATCGTTCCCAATGTTCCAGTTGAGGAAGCAGACGTTCTAATAACAGAGGGAAAAAATAACAGCATCCACCCAATATTCCAAATAGCCCCAACAACAACAGAGAAACGATTAAAGAAAATCACAGATGTTGCCTCAGGATTTCTATACGTCATAGGCGTTGAAGGCGTCACAGGAGTAAGAGAAAGCATGGGAGACTCAACATTAAAACTGGTCAAACGCGTCCGAAAACACACAGACATGCCATTGTTAGCAGGTTTTGGAATCTCAACAAAACAACAGGCCGCAGCAGTAGTCTCAGCAGGAGCAGACGGCGCAATAGTAGGAAGCGCATACGCCAGAATTTATGAAAAGAACCTAAACAACCCAGAACAAACATTGCCAAAGGTCGCCAGTTTAGTGAAAGAAATAAAACAAGGATGTAAAGAAGGCTACAACAAAAGAGCCTGAAATCAAGCAAACTGTTTACAACGAATTCTAGAAGGCTTATTAAACACAAAAAATCAACTCAAAACAGAGAGTGATTAAGTGCACATCAACGAGTTCCAAAAACTCATGAGACAACTTTACTTTGAAAGAGATTCAGAAAGAGGAAGAGAAGGAACAATAAATTGGCTCAAAGACGAAGTTGAAGAACTAAAAGAAGCCCTAGAAGAAGGCGACATCAAAGCCGCTGAAAAAGAGTTCGCAGATGTTTTCGCTTGGTTAGCTTCCCTCGCAAACATCGTAGATGTAGACTTGGAAAAGGCAGCAATTTCAAAATATCCAAACAAATGCTCCAAATGCAGCCAAAACCCGTGTAACTGCCAATTCTAAAGGAAATCGTTAGGAACAAGCTTTTGCTGTCCAAGACCAGTCAACATCCAAACGTAAACCCGTTTACCTTTATGATGTACAATTTCTTCGTTTCGAAGAAGATGAAGATGATAAATAACCGCATTATAACTTAACTCTGTTTTTTTAGAAATGGTTCTAGTGGTAGAGGGCTTCAAGTCAAGAACGGCAAGAATTTTTGTTCTAGCAACTAAGCCAGGCTGAATGTTTCGTTTTAAGTTAAGGAAAGCGTTGGGATGATACGGTATCCTGAACATGATACTCAAACAGTGTTAGGGTTTAACTCAAAAAAGATTTGCACCAAAAGAGGTCAGGAAAAAGACGTGAGACTTATCTGTCGAGGTTTCTTGCCTTCAAACAATGTCAAGATTTCTTCCTGCACCATGTTTAGCCGTTGGGCATAATACTCAAGCAAGCCATACTTTTTAACAAGGTTAGTAGCCGCTGGCAGGTATTTCTCAATTCCACCACGATAAACAGTAAGAATCAAATCGCTATTACAGGAAGGGCATTTTCCCATAAGGGGCATTCGTCTGAATTTTTTGTTACAACCTTTACACCTAAACTTTTGAGTTGTAAAGGCTCTAAGATTTCCAGCAATATCACGCACAAAATGGGTAGTCAATACCTTTTTAGCAACAACATCAGCGTCAACTGCGGCAATTTTTTCTGCCAAAAGGAGTTGGCTGAACAGCTTGTCGGTCATTTTTCCAAATTTCTTGTATACACTTTCGGGATTACCCATGTTAACATTCGAAACAGGAATAGTGTACTTGAAACCCTCAAGCTGAGCAGGAGTATTCAGCCGGTCTGCGATAACATCAATTATTTCCATTGTTTGTCGAGGGTCTGCCTGCTCCAAAGTTTTTTCGTAAAACATAAGGGGGTACTGCCCTGCAACATCTACCTCGTGAGCTTGCCGCTGAACTTCTACAGGATTTACAACAGGAATTATCAGAATGGCTGCGTCCATAATTCCTCCTATGTGAGAAGGAAGAAACACTTTAGAAAAATTTAAGACAGTGTCTAAAGCGAGCATCACGGCATCTTCGTCTCCGTCACAGTCTCGGCGTTTTGCTGAGTGCCACATTGGATGACCGTAAATGACTTGTAAGGGTGTAAATCCGATGATTCTGCCAACGATTCCAACTGAGGTGTGGGGAGCCAAACCAATAACAAGTTTTCCAATCAGGTCGCTTCCCTTTGTCACGTTATAATATGGAGGAAGCCCATACACTTTTTCAAGCAGTTCATCAAGAAACTGGGCAACATGAACAAAATATTTTGCACATGTATAAGGGATAACTATGTCCTGCACTTTGAGTTCACAAATTTGTTCAGCATCAGTCAACATTTTCCCATCTTGGTCATGGGAATAGCCGTTAGCTTTTACTTGTTCAACAGTGACACCAACTTCCTTAGGAGTGAAATGTGAAAGAGGAGCATTAGTAGCATCGAAACGGATTGTACCATCCTTAAAAACAGACAACCCATGTTTGGCCCGCAAAAGTCCCTTTTCCAAGATTTCAGGAGTCTTTGTCTCGTTTGTCATACCTTTCACCCCTTTCACAAGGCTAAGTTTAGGCAAACTCAAATTTTTACAGGCAGAAGCCATCAAGGACCTTATGTCAATCTGCTGCTTAGTATAACTTCGAGTTGAAGACTTACAGACAGGACAAGAATCACCCTTTAGGCTTCTACCACACTGAGGACAAAACTTCTCCAAAAGAGTCTCTGAACCGCAACTAGGACAACGTATCAACAAAGTTGAACTATTACATTTTGGACAGTGCCGCCTTACGAGGTCAACTTCAATCGAGGCCTTATTACAAGCCTCAGAGAGGTTACGACGGGACCCACCAGAAAACCCAACAGGAAACAAAGCGTGAACAAGCGGTTTCATCTCACGATGTTTTGCTTTTTCTGGGCGACCCATTCGAGCGCCCACAAAACTTGGAGCTTTTGGTCTGATACGAACTCCAGTCAACTTTTGTATGTGATCAAAAACAGTTTCTGAAGAGCTTACCTTGTTGTGAGTGTCGTACCCAAGACAAAAAGCAAGGGCATGGGCCTCATCATCTTTTATGATAACCCTGTTTCCAACCACTGTGTGGGGAACACAAAGTTTCTCCAGAACACTCTTTGAGGGCTTGTCGTTCACGCCAACAATTTCCACAACTACAGAATCTGCAATTTTTATTTCCGACGACAACAACCAATTTCTTAAAACTTCAAACTCTTCAAGGGAAACGGTGCCCCAGAAAAAGGTGAAAAAAGGATGAAGAGGAACACCAACAGCAACAGAAATAGAAATCGATTCTTTCGCATTTGGTTTATACTTGAAAGGGTCAGCTAAAAAGCTCTTAAAACGAGAAAGAGATATGCCAACAGCTTTGGCGGTTTTATCTAAATCATTGCCAAACTTTTGCTCGATTGCTAATGTGAGTTCTTCGTGCCACCATTCTTCATTGTATCCAGATGGACGAAGAGGCTTATTGGTGTAGAGAAAGTCACCAAACCCAATCAGGATGTCTCCAAGAAAGAGAATTTGGTCAATCATTTTTTCAATTTGCTTAAAATTCTCAAGGCTAACGCGCACAACAGACCCGTTTTTTAGTCGAACTACAGGAGGTTCAACACTGTCAACGGGAACAGTGATTCCCCCCTTTCCAGGGCCCTCTAAACGAAGCTGAGTTCCAGCTGCAAGAAAGTTCTGGACAACCATCATTGTTGCAGGGTGTATGCCAACTGCTGCAAGTCCAGTGTTTCTGGACCTTCCGTAGCGAAGCCTAAAGCCTCCAAATCTAGATGGGAAAGAAAAAATTGGGCGACCAGCAATAACATCTTCCATGAATCCGGCTTTCTTTTTCTTTGAAAATTCTTTTAGACCGCCGAGCCATTCCCAGCCATCCATGTGAAGCTTTTCAATAGTGGTTAATACTTTTGATGCGCGTCCCACGATTCCGTCATTAACAACACGAATAGCTCCACCGCGTACATTGTTTGTCTCGATTCGAGGTAGATTTCTAAAAGATGAAACCTCAACAGGGTCAGATTCAGTGCCAGTTACCTCCACAGGTATGTTTTGGATGGCTCTTTCTAGTTCTTCATCAGATATGTGATACTGAAATCGCGCAATAGAACGTTCAAACAGGCGAACTTCTTCTACAAAACGGCCAACCTCGTCTTCTGTTGCTTTGTAGCGGTCTAGTTTGAGCAATCGCCTAATGTGATCGCCAACGATTATGGTTAAAGCTTGTTCAGTGCCCCCTGCAGAACGTATTGGACC
>PIXS01000423.1 GCA_003096255.1 Candidatus Bathyarchaeum sp.
AAAAATGCCCAGTTACTGGATTGCGTTTAGAAGTTCTGTGGCTTCCACTCTCAGTTCTTCCAGCGCCATTTCTGCGGGAGTAAAGCCCATTGCTAAACCAAGGAGCTGCGGATAATGCAGCACAGGGATTCCGAACTTTTCTTCTAGTAGCCGTTCTATTCTCGGCTGGTTGATGTCAAACATCATGTGACAGAAGGGACAGACAGTTATCAGAGCCTGAGCATCCACAGCCTTAACATTACGAAGCTTATCCCCAGCCAAATACAAGGGAATCTTGTCATTCACACCAATTATGGGGGCTCCACAACAGTCAGTTTCATACATGTAATCCAAGCATTCTGCCCCAGTTGCCTCAATAAGCCGCTTCAGCAAAACAGGATTCTCTGGATCATCAAAACCAATGTACTTGGCGGGACGCAGAATGTGGCAGCCATTATGCTCAGTCACCTTTAATCCGGTTAGAGGCTTCACAACAGCATCCTTAATCTTCTCTAAGCCAACGTCCTCGACAAGAGCCTGAATAACGTGCCTGACAACAATTTTTTCTCCCTTAAACTCCATGCCAATCTCTTTCAAGTGACAGTTAACTCGTTCCCTGAGCTTCTTATCCTCCTGCAAACTCTTGTTTACCTTCCGCAGGGTTCCAGCGCATCCTGGGCACAGTGTTAGTATGTTCAAGTTCTTTTGTTCAGCCAAACAGAGGTTCCTTGCAGCCAAAACCAGCATTGCATCATGGGCTACAGAATCTATAGGCAAGCCACAGCAATTGAACTCAGGCATTTCAACCAATTCTACGCCGAGGCGTTCCAGAACTTTTCGGGAAGAGGTTTCGTAGCTTGGGATTCTGTATGGAATGACGCAGCCCAGAAACATCAGATACTTTAGTTCTGCCATCCTATTCTTTCTCCTGCTTTGCTTTTGAAACGCCTACAACATCAAAAAGCTTGGACACGTCCTTCAGGTTGGCTTGAGGCAGAGGCGGCAACCCCTTCTCTACTCGCTTTTTTTGCCGCATCTCAGGAATCCTGTACGCGTACCCAGTCTTCAGGATATTGTCTGTCAACTCTTTAAAGACGTCGGGTATAATGCCCTCCCGCACAGCAATGTTACGGAGAGCCCGTACAACACCCGCAATATCAACACCCTGAGGACAATGATCAACACAAGTAAAGCACGCAGCACAGAGCCAAAGAGACTCGCTTGAAAGAAGCTTCTTCTTCATTCCCAACTGAGTCATCCGCATAATCTTTCTGGGGCTGTAAATTTCGCTGAACCGTGCAATGGGACAGTCAGCCGTGCAGGTGCCACACTGAAAACATAACTTAATTTTTTCGATGCCCGGAATCTCGCGGATTTCACGTTTAAAGTCGGGGTCCAAGTCCCCCATTTTGATTCCCCTTCTAAATCGGGTGTCATTAGCCTGCTTCTCAGACATCGAATCAACATCTCCAACAGAAGAACAGAAAATTTTCACTTCTTCAGAGACTAAACCAAAGGAAGAATGTCTTAATAAAAGATACGAAATCTAAGATTACCAAAACAACAAAAAACAAAGAAAAGGTGGGTAACCGAAGTTACCTGACTAAACTATTTGGAGCCCTTCTTTTTCTGGATGTACTCGTGAATTCCGCTAGCAGCCTTTCTGCCTGCGCCCATAGCGCTGATAACAGTAGCTGCTCCACTGACAACGTCTCCGCCAGCATAGACGCCCTCTTTTGTAGCTGCGCCAGTTTCCTCGTTGACTATGATTGTGCCCCATTTGGTGGTTTCAAGACCCTCAGTAGTCCTTTGAATAAGAGGATTAGGAGTCTGACCAATGGCAATAATCACGGTGTCAACGTCCATAAGGAATTCGGAGCCTTCAATAGGAACAGGTCGTCGTCGACCAGAAGCATCAGGCTCACCAAGCTCCATCTTGATGCATTCCATGCCTTTAACCCAGCCGCTCTCGTCACCAATGAACTTTGTCGGATTATTCAGCAACCTAAAGATTACACCCTCTTCCTCAGCGTTTTCAACTTCTTCAGCACGGGCAGGAAGCTCTTCTTTGGAACGTCGGTAAACGATGTAAACTTCGTCTGCGCCAAGCCTTAAACTGCATCGAGCAGAGTCCATTGCTACGTTACCGCCGCCGATGACTGCAACTTTTTTGCCGATTCTGATGGGTGTGTCATACTCTGGGAACAGGTAGCCCTTCATCAGGTTTACTCGAATCAGGAACTCGTTGGCTGAGTAGACTCCGCCCAAGTTTTCGCCTGGAATTCTCATGAATCGGGGAAGACCAGCGCCGCTGCCGACAAAGATTGCGTCGAAGCCGTTTTCGAAAAGTTCGTCAATGGTATAGATTCTTCCGATTGTGTAGTTAGTTTTGACGTCAACGCCAAGCTTTTTGATGTAGCTGACTTCAGCCTGCACAATCTCTTTGGGCAACCTGAATTCGGGAATTCCATACATCAAGACGCCTCCAGCTAAATGAAGGGATTCAAACATTACAACTTCGTGACCTATTTTTATCAAGTCAGCCGCGACAGTAAGTCCTGCAGGACCAGAGCCTACAATCGCAACTTTGCCTGTTACAGGTGCAGATTCGAGCTTAGGAATAGTTACGCCTTTGTTTCGCTCGTAGTCAGAGGCAAAACGTTCAAGACGACCAATAGAGATTGGGTCGCCCATCTTGCCCAGAACACAGAGCTCCTGGCACTGATTCTCTTGAGGACAAACACGTCCACAGACAGCAGGCAAACTGTTTTTCTCTTTGATTTTCAGGCTAGCAGCCATGTAATCCTTTTCTTTAATCAGCTTGATGAACTCTGGTATAGGAACCTCTACAGGACAGCCCTGAACACATCGGGGCTTTGGACACTGGAGGCATCGTTCAGCCTCAGCAAGAGCCTGTTCCTCGTTGTAGCCCAAAGCTACTTCATAGAAGTTGTGAATCCGTTCCAGAACATCTTGTTTATCCATTTCAATAGAATGCTTTCTCTTTTCTTTATCCACGTTTTACGCCTCCTTCAAGCTTGTCATGAATCATAGACGCCATTCTTTCCTCTGGCAGATACACACGCTGCCTTGAAACTAGTTCCTCAAAATCGACGTCAAGACCGTTAAATTCAGGACCGTCCATGCAAGCAAACTTTGTTACTCCGCCTACAGTTACACGGCAGGCGCCACACATGCCAGTGCCGTCAACCATCAGAGACGCCAAAGTAACCATGGTCTTTAGTCCATATGGTCGTGTGAGGTCAACAACCTTCTTCATTGTAGAAACAGGACCCATAACCACGGCGTGATCAAACTTTTGAGCCTTCAACACGTCAGCCAAAAAGTCGAGTCCTTGATTGCCTTTGGAGCCGTCGTCAGTTGCAACAAAGAATTGGTCTGCAACTGCTTTCAACTCGTTCTCGTAGACCATGTCGTTTTTTGTTCTGCCAGCTGCAACAATAAACAGCTCGTTACTGTTCTTACGAAGAGCTTCAGCAACATAATGCAGTGGAGCACACCAAACTCCGCCGCCAACAAGCAATACTTTGCCAAATTTGCCGACTTCAGCAGGGTTTCCTAGTGGACCAGAAAGGTCTGTTATGGAGTCGCCTGCATTCATTTTGGCAAGCTTCTTTGTTGTTCTGCCAACTGCGTGGAAGGCTGTGGCAACAGTTCCCTTGTTCAGGTCAACTCCTGCGATCGTCAAGGGGACACGTTCGCCTTTTTGGTCGAGGCGGATTATCACGAATTGTCCAGGGTTGGATTTCTTGGCTACATCCGCTGCCGCAATCTCTATCAGGTATATGTTGGGTGCAAGTTCTTGTTTTGTAACTAGTTCATACATCATGATCACGTCCTTGTTAGTTGGTTTTGTCCTCCGTTTTAGGAATGGAAGAAATCTTTTTCTTGAATTCCTCTAGTTTCGTCTTGAATTCTCCTGGATACTTGGGGCTAACACGGAAGGAATCGAAACGGTCCTGCAGGTTATACTGTTTCAGAACAACTTTCAGAGCAGAGAAGTTACGTTCTCCCAAGTATGTTCCTTCCTCCAGCTTACACAGCTCTTCTGGACAGATAACTGCCATGACTCCATCAAATCCCATGCTTAGGGCTTCCAACACCAGAACAGGGTCAAAGCCTTTGGCGCATGGAAGCTCTATGATTGTAATGTCGTCTGTAAGGCAGCCCTTCTGCACATCATCCAACGCTGCGAACTCGGACCACTGGCAAACAAATAGGAGGATAGCGGATTTGCCTTGAGCTTTGAGTTTAGCTGCTTTGCTGCTGCAGTTCTTAATGATGTCGGTTACTGGCTCAAACTCGTAGCCTCTAAGCTCTATGGCTTGATGTGGACAAACTAGGGCGCAGGCTCCACAGCCCATACAGTCTTCAGTTTTGATTTCTGGGGTGCTAACGTCCTTCCAGACTATGGCGTCGTAGGGGCAGATGAAGACACATTTGCCGCAGCCTACACATTTTTCTGTATCATAGACTGCCTTCAAAGAGTTCTTCTTGATGATCAGGTTCGCTGGGTCGTAGCCTAGGGCATCTACGGTGTCCTTCAGCAACTCGAATCTGTTGATGCCGATTTTGCTGCCTTTCTTGAATCTGCAAAAGTCTTCCTCGCACTGCAGAACAAGTATCTTCTCTACGCCAGAAGCTAAGTTGTTCATGTAAAATTCTGGAGGAACTCGGCCAACACAAGGCAAACGAAGGGCGACATAATTCTCCACATTTTCGTCTTTAAGGGTATCTTCAATATTGAAGGTGACAGGGTTGCTGCCTCTACAGGATAAAACCAGAGTTTTTGCTCCTTTTTCAGCCATCTCAGCTTGAACTTTTTTGGTCAACGAATCAACATCATAGTATACGAGGTCGATTGCTGACATGGGGCAAGCGGTTACACATAATCCGCAGACCCGGCATTCATCCAAGTCCAAATTGATTTTGTTCTGTTCTTCATCCTTTGAGATAGCTTCGAAGGGACAAACAGCAACACATATTCCGCAGCGGCTACAATAGTCGTCTGCGATTTCTATTCCCGCGGTTCGACATGTTTCAGACGTCATCTTGCTCTCCACTCAGAAGTCAATTTTTCCCGAGGCATTAAGAATACTTCACTTCTTGACATGAAACTTAAAGTTTTCTCTTGAAACAGCAACAAAAACACTGAAACTAACTTACACAAAACGGTATTGTACCCCAAAAAATTGGGGCACAAGCAATTAAGATGCTCCGCTGCTACCTCATGAAGGAGTCCGCCCAGTTTCTGTAAAAAAGGTCTCTTTATTAGTGTCCTAGGGAAAGATGTTTTTCTTGTTTAGTGGGAGTCTGGCTAGTCTTTGCGTGCCGAAATCAAAGTCAGCGGCATAGTTCAGGGCGTGGGTTTCCGCCCATTCATCTACAGGATAGCGGTCAAGAATGGGTTGAGGGGCTACGTGCGAAACAGAGGAGACGCTGTCGTCGAAATAGTAGCAGAGGGAAAAAAAAGCAAAGTTGCCCATTTCCTAGAAGACCTTGAGGCAGAGAAGCCGCCCCTGACACGAATCTACAAAATCATTACAGACTATAAGACAAAAGAAGAGGGCTTCAGCGAATTCAGCATCATACAAAGTTCTGGAGAAACTGAACTCTCAGGCTCGGTAATACCTCCCGACGTCTCAATATGTGACGAATGCTTAAAGGAGCTGCGAGACCCATCAAACAGGAGATTCAACTACTTCTTCATAACCTGCACAGACTGCGGTCCAAGATACACCATAATCAATGGGCTTCCCTACGACAGACCAAACACAACAATGGAGGAGTTCAAGATGTGCAGCTTCTGCGCTAAAGAATACGAAGACCCGTCAAATCGGAGATTTCACGCCCAGACAGTGGCATGTCCCGAGTGTGGACCAAAAGCATATCTCGCCTCCAAAAAGGGAGACCCGATAGATTGTGACGACCCCATCAGGGAAGCAGGAAAGCTACTAGAGGAAGGCCATGTTCTTGCGATTAAGGGAAACGGGGGCTTCCATGTTGCAGCAGCCACCACAAAAACAGACCCACTTACAAGACTAAGGCGGGTTAAACACAGAAAAAACAAGCCCTTCGCCATAATTTCTCCAAACCTAGAGACGGTAAGGTCTTTTGCTGAAATGAACCCGTGCGAGGCTGAGCTGCTGACTTCATACCGTAAACCAATTGTATTACTCAAGAAAGGCAGCGACTATTGTCTTTCGGAGCTGGTTTCTCCAGACTTGCATACTGTGGGCGTGATGCTGCCTTACACTGGACTGCATGCCATGCTCTTTGATGAGGTTGAGGAGCCCGCCTTTGTTATGACCAGCGCAAACCCGCCCAGCGAACCCATAGTCACAGATAACACTGAGGCAATAAACAAGCTGGGCTCCACTGTCGATTACTTCTTGCTCCATAACAGGGAGATTGCCCAGAGGTGCGACGATTCGGTTGTCCGCTTCCACGGCAAGAACTCGTGTCTGATTCGCCGCTCAAGAGGCTACGCTCCAGAGCCAATCCAGATGAAACAAAGTGCTGAACGATGCGTTTTGGCGGTTGGCGGAGAACTCAACGTCACCTCCTGCATCCTGACCGGAGACAAGGCATTCATTTCCCAGCACATCGGCGACGTAGAGAACTTGGAGACCCTCCGCTTCATGAAAAACTCGATACAGCACCTAAAGAAACTGACCAACTGCAACATTGAAGCGGTGGCATGTGACATTCACCCACGGTTCACTACAACAAAGCTGGCTCATAGCCTAGGAGAGAAGTTTGGTTGTCCGGTTGTTCAGGTTCAGCACCATCATGCTCACGCTGCAGCGCTCATGGCTGAATGGAACGTTGAAGAGGTTGTGGCTGTAACTTGTGATGGTTTTGGCTACGGCTCTGACGGCACGGCATGGGGAGGAGAAGTGCTCTACTGCAACAAGGAAGGCTTCAAGCGGCTAGCACATCTTGAGGCTCAGCCCATGGCCGGAGGCGACCAAGCAACAATTCATCCCTTGAGGATGGCTACTGGAATACTTCACAAAAAAGTGGATGTAACAGAATGGCTGACTTCACTGAGCGGCAAGTTTCCATATGGCAGAAACGAAACTGAACTGATTCTCAAGCAGCTAGAGAAGGGCTCTGTGCCAAAGACTACAAGCTGCGGAAGAGTGCTGGATGCGATTTCAGCCCTCCTTGGAATATGCTATGAGCGCACCTACGAGGGAGAACCAGCCATGAAACTAGAATCCAATGCCCTCAGAGGCAAAGACACCCTAAACTTGTCTCCCAGACGTGACGGAAAAGTTTTGGATACCACATATCTTGTTCACGAAATATTTGCCAACAAAGACAAAGTTTCTGTGGCGGACTTGGCGTGTTCAGCCCAGTCCTACTTGGCTCGGGGCTTAGCTGAGTTGGCGGTAGAGAAAGCGGAGGGGCTGCAGGTCAAGCATGTGGGCTTCTCTGGGGGAGTCGCTTACAATGAGCACATAACAGCAACTATGCGAAAAATGGTAGAGAAGGCGGGCTTCAAGTTTCTTGTCCACAACAAGATTCCAGCTGGAGACGGCGGAACCTCTTTTGGGCAAGCTGTAGCCGCGGGCTTCCAGAAAAAAAGTATTTAGCACAGAAATCATTCATAGCAGACAATTAGCTGTAGATGTGATGTAAAATGGGACTTATAGGTGATGTTTCGAAGGGACTGCTCATTTTTGCAGTTGGCTTCTGGGTTTACCTCATCATACAGCTTATAGTAACGGGTCAAATCGTCTTCGCTGCACTGTTTCTTGTTGGTCTCATGATTCCCATCGTCTATGTAACCCTTGATTACCGAAGTAACTTTAGGGAATTTCAGTGTCGCAAATGCCAACATCACTTCAAAGTTTCATATCTAACATTGGTATTCACTCGGAAGTCCCAAGGAAGTGCCCATGCACCCACAGGAACCGCAGCCTACAATCTAGAATGCCCAAAATGTTACGCGAAAGCTTGGCTTGTTCCTCAAGAATAAGAAACAGCATGCCTGCTAATGTTGTTTACAGAAAACCAATAGGTTAAATAAACGGGGTGGTCAGACACTTTTTGTGCCGCAAAAAAGTTACGGAATATCTTCCGAACCAGTGTGGTGAAAGTTAAGATGTGTCTCGCGATTCCAGCAAAAGTTCTAGAAGTCAAGGGAGACGTTGCCAAAGTAGATTTTGGGGAAGGAGTTGCCCGAGAAGTGAACGTTATGCTGGTTGACGCCAAAGTAGGCGAGTATGTTCTGGTTCACGCGGGATACGCAATCGAGAAGCTGGACCAGAAGGCTGCTGAAGAAAGCCTGAACACTTGGCGACAAATTTTGGAATAAAGTTAAGGGGTAAACAGTCATGATAAACACAAAAGAGATAATAAATGGCGAAGAGGTTACC
>PIXS01000424.1 GCA_003096255.1 Candidatus Bathyarchaeum sp.
AGAATATTATACACGTAAATGTAGTCGCCGCACATCAAGGGAAGTTTTTCTCCATAGATGATTTCTTGAAGTTCATTACTTATCCACTTTGAAGCAGACAAGAAAAGGTGGACACGTTTAGTTGCTAGAGCGTTCATTTTTTTTAATGCAGCTTTGATGTCTGTCATAAACAACGAAAATGAAGCAACAACAATGTCGTGCGCTTTGATGATATTTTTTGTGTCTAGGTCTTCACATGAGCAATTAATTGGCGTAATATTGCTGACTTTCTGTTTTTTGGAGTTTGATTCCAAAAATGAAATCATGATAGGAGACGGCTCAATTGCAGTCACATGTTTGACAAGTCTAGCCATGGGTATTGTTAATCGTCCAGTACCTGCACCAATTTCCAAAACAGTGTATTCAGGCAGTAAAGGCATTCGTTTTAGTTGACTTCTTGTTAAGTTTTCCATTAATCCCGTGTGTTCGTTAAATCCTACTGCGCGTTTATTCCAATAGCTTGTTTTGCCAAGCCTGTTTCTGTAAGCAGTTGCAAGGTTAAATTTCCACAATGTATCCCAGTTCATCAAGTTCATATGATTAACTCCTTCAATAAATCCCAAAATGTCTGTGCACTAAAAGACTCCAATAAAAAAGGAAGCGGAGAATGCGGTCATTCTCCTGAGTTGTTTGGTATTCCTACCAAGTCGTTGTTGATGTTAATTGCAGGATACAAAAATGCGCCATGCTCCTCTAAACTATAGTTCAACCCCAAGAACCGTGTTATGTACTCTTGGTGCACTGCTTCAGGGTCTAAATCGGTAAACAGGTCAGGATGTAGTATCTTTGCCAGATAAACAGCACCTAGAGTTCCGCCCATTGCATTGTTTCTAAAGTCTCCTGCAATTATGTAGACATTTCCGTTTTTCATTGCATCTATGTTAGCAAATTCTGGTTTAGCCATGTACTCAGCTACACACGTCTGCAAGCTGGTTGGGTCGTCAACATCATATCCTTGAGCAGGGTCATCCCGCATTGAGCCGCCATAAGTGTACCTCACAGTGTGTAAAACAATGTATTCTGGATTTGACTCGATTATCCATTCAGCATCGACAGTTATTGATGAAGAGTTGAAGTACCCCGGAAGGTTTCGGCCTATGTTTCCTCCTCCTGCTAAAATACACACTTGACCAAGGGTGTCAACTGTTGCGTATGCTTTAACCGCTGTAGATTCAGTGTATGGGTAGTTGCTCATGAAAACGACTGGTTTTTCGTTCTCGTCAAGATTTGTTGTTTGGGAACTCAGCATGTCAGTCAAGTCAAGTAGCCACTCTACGTAGTCTCGTGATTCTGTGACTCGGTTAAAGATGTACCCGGCTTTCAGTATTCCCTGAACGAAACTTGAGTCTTCAGGCGCAGTTACATTTGGATAATATAGCCCCAAGAAAACAACGTCAACTCCAGGCAATTTTTCGGCTTTTTCTTCAGTAGCTTTACTAAATGTTAACAGTACATCAGGGTCTGCAGCAAGGACTGCTTCATAATCAGGAGTGTGCATGTTTCCAATGCATATCAGGTCGTCACCTCGTTCTGGGAAATAAAACGATTTTAGCATATCGACAGCGTAGTCGATACCAGTAACCTTGTCTTAAAGATTGAGAATTCGAACCAATTCGGCATTGCATAAGTATTCAACGAAAATACGGTTCACAGGAAGTGATGCCTCTAGAATTTTGCCGTTGCCATCAAGTAACGTAACAAACGTTGCGTCACCGTCTATGATTGCATTGATCTGTTCAATGTCCTTTGAATCAACGGTGCCGTCGTTGTTGGCGTCTGCAAACTGGGTTGCATCTGTATTGCC
This sequence comes from Candidatus Bathyarchaeum sp., assembly GCA_003096255.1. The sequence continues at coordinate 1,844 of PIXS01000424.1, forward strand.
GTCAATTATTGCTTGGACACACTCGACGTCTTTGCTGTCTATTATGTCGTCCATGTTGGCGTTTCCATAAACTTCAAGGGTCAAGTTTATTGGTGAACTTTCTGGTTGTTCGGGTTCAGGTTCCTCTCGTGTCTCAGGTTCTTCTGGAGTTTCTGGCTCTTCAGGGGTTTCTGGAGTTTCAGGTTGTTCTTCGGTGAACCAGTTTTGAGTCATTCCTACGACTACTATTGAACTTACAATCAGAATTGAAAGAATTATTACGATGGTAACACGATTTTTCATTTTATTCACACCGTATTACTGTTTCACAAAAAGGTAACACTTATAGTTTTCGTTTACATTCTTTACTTAGGCAATAAAAATGAAGCTAGCCGTAAATAATGTAACATTCAGCTATGGAAGTTCTTTATCACTCGATAACGTTTCACTAGAACTTCATGAATCAGAAATTCTCGGCATAATAGGCCCCAACGGCTCAGGAAAAAGCACCCTACTAAAATGCCTAAACAAGATACTGAAACCCAAAAACGGAAAAATTCTACTCAACAGACAAGAGGTAAACAAAATGAACAGACTTGAAATTGCTAAACACATTGGATATGTTCCACAAAGCTCTGTTATGCCTCAGGCACTAACCGTCTTTGAAATAATCCTGATGGGTAGAAGACCACACATCGCATGGCAAAGCAGCCAGAAAGACGCACAAAAAACATGGCACGTCCTAGAAATGCTTGGTATCGAACATCTTGCCCTACGCAACTTCAACGAACTAAGCGGTGGCGAACAACAAAAAGCACTAATCGCAAGGTCCTTAGTTCAAGAAGCAAAAATTTTGTTGCTTGACGAACCCACTAGCAACCTTGACATCAAACATCAACTTGAGGTAATGGAACTTTCAAAGGAGTTGGTCACAAAACAAAAGCTCTCTGTAGTAATTGCAATTCATGACTTAAACCTCGCCTCCCGATACTCCCATAAAATCGTGATGATGAAAAAAGGAAAAATATTCGCCGCAGGCAACGCATCTTCTGTTTTAACTCCAGAGAACATACAGTCAGTATACGGGGTAGAAGTCACAATAAACTATCACAACAAAATACCAAACATAATACCGATCAAATCCCTTACAACAATAAACTAGAAACGAAATAGACTAGAAAAGATCGAGACAACAAAAAAGAATTTGCCAATAATTTTTTGATTATATGAATTTTGTCCAGTCAAGATCTTCTTTTTTGGGTTTGGTTAATCGTGATAGCCTTTTTTCAAGATTGTTGACGCGTATTTTTAGATCAACAATTTCCTTTTGAATGTCAGCAATTGTTGGTTCAGGTTTGACTTCATTATCAGTCATTTCTGTTCAAATATAATATCACAAATGCTGTTAATATCGAATTTGGCAACAGACATGAGTCTTTTGTTCCTCTGTTAATGATGTTGGCGTTTTCAGGACTAAGCTTTAATGTATAATGGTAAAAAGTAAACACAAGAAGTGGTTTTCAATGAAGCAACTCATAATCACCCCATCCGCAGGAAAACGGTTAATTGCTATGGCTTTAGCAAAAAACCCACCAGTCTTGAGTGCTCTTAAGAAAGGGACGCTGGTCATAATCGCAGGCACCACAAACGGATACGTCGCCGAAGAAATTCTCAAACACCTTGACATCAAAGGGTTTTCCAAATCACATTTCTTCCGAGGAATCACCCTGCCTCCAAGTGGAACTGTTACTGCAGAAGGAAGACTGCAAGATGAAAGCAAGTTTCCAGGTGACGTAGTGATAACCAAAGGCGTATGGCAAAAAGGAAAAACAATCGGAGACGTGTTGGACGCCCTAAAAGAAGGCGACGTGATTCTAAAAGGTGCAAATGCACTGGACACCCAACGCAGACAAGCCGCTGTTCTGATTGGTCACCCGAAATCGGGAACTATTGCGTTAGCAATGCAGGCTGTGGCTGGACGCCGTGTCAAATTGATTATTCCCGTGGGTTTAGAAAAACGTGTCAACAGTGACCTATACGCCTTGACAGATAAGCTAAACTCTCCTGATGCAAGCGGCTACCGCATGTTTCTTGTTCCAGGTCAAGTGTTCACTGAAATTGAAGCAATACAGCAACTAACAGGAGCAACTGCAGAGTTAATTGCCGCTGGGGGCGTAGGCGGTGCCGAAGGAAGCTACCTCCTTGCAGTTACTGGAACAAAAGAACAAGAAAAAGCCGCAGAAAAACTATGGAAGTCTGTTGCTTCAGAACCACCATTTTGAGAAATTAATGAAACTGAAAACGTGGTAGCCCGGGGGAGATTCGAACTCCCGTCAGAGGCTCCAAAGGCCTCCATGATTGTCCACTACACTACCGGGCTAAATGCTTGTTCTGTGTTAATATTTGCTCTTTAATATTAACATTGGCGCTTTACGATTGTTGCTTTCTGAAAAAGGAACATAGACAGATTTAACGTTTTTCTTAGATTTTCACAAACGGGTAAAAGTGAACTGAAAAATTGGTCTATGAAAAAAGAAAGAAAAAATGTAGAAAACAGAAGTGTTACTCTGTTTCTGTTGTTTCTTCTATTTGCCCAACAATTTCGGCTTCTGAGAATCGTCTGCTGACATGTGTAACTTTGATTCTCAGTTTGTCGCCCTGTTTAGTGTTGGGAACAAAAACGACGAATCCTTCGATTCTGGCTATTCCGTCGCCTCGGCGGCTTATTTCTTGAATTTCGACGTCATACTCCTTTCCGGCTTCAACGGGTTTGGGAGCAAAATCTCTATCGAATCCTCTGGCTTCGTAAGGCACCTAGTTTCACCTAAACGAAAAAATTAGAAAAACTGAGGTTACAGGACTGTTAATGTCCCGTATTTTCCTGAGTTAAGCTGGAGAACGTCTCTAAAGGATTTGATGTAACCGTTCTCGATTCTTATGCGGTCGCCAACACTTACTTGTGCAATCTGATCGTTCCAGAGCGTCAATGTTATTTTTCCAGTTTCATCTTCGATAGTGGCGTCAGCTACCATGTAGGTTTCGTTAGTGTACC
>PIXS01000425.1 GCA_003096255.1 Candidatus Bathyarchaeum sp.
AGTTTCGAGAGTAAAGGAGTTTGCTCGAAATCGTGGAACGAAACTATGACTTTTGCTCCAGCATCACGCAGACTGCTGATTAATTCTTCCTGATTGGCTGTACCCAAATCTACATCTACATACGTGAAGCCATTTTTTGCAGCATCCAGCAAGATGTTTTGGCGTTCAGTTTCACTTCCCGAAAAACTGCCATGGTTTTTTAGTGATTTGTTTGTTGCAATAAGGGGCGTCTTGGTGCAGCATGGAATGTCTGCGATGTGGTCATGCTTTTTGAGGCTGTCAAGTCGTATTTCAATCAAGTCTGCATTTTGGGCTTCAGCTTGTTTTATCAAAGAGAATGCTTCTTCAACTGTTTTTGGAGGTACTGCGACGCAGACTCTGATTGTCAACGTTCTATCGCGGCTTCTTATTTCACCAATGTTCCGAAGTGCCTGCCGCCCTCTTCCACGCGAGCCATGATTTTGTCTCCTTTCTTTAGGTCCGTAACTGCCTTGGAGCCTTTGGGAGTCACAACCCGTATGGTTTCGGCGTTCTGGGCAATCAGCTTCAAAGTTTTTCCGCCACAATCAGCTTCGATAAGAAGCATGGGTCTCCACTCAATCTTCGACCGCGCAACATTTGTTAACCTGACGTTTCCTTCACGATCAACCACAAGAACTTCTTCTCCAGCCTTCAGCTCCGACAAGTACCTTGTTCTCGTTGGAGACGTAAGGGCATACAGAGAAAGGGGTCCAGCGTTCACTCTGAAGGGACGGGTCTCAACGTATGGGCTTTCATGAACCTCAGCCTGAACCAGAAACAATCCAGACGACTGGCAACCCAAAAGCATGCCCTCTCCTGGCTTCATAAGCTCACATGTATCGATACAAGATCGGGCACCAGTCCCAATCTCTTTTACGCTAGTGACTTCAACAGCAACCAACTTGAGGGAAAGAGAACCTTTTTTGGCAAACTCTGCTGTTTGCTTGAGTTCTTCTAGGTCTGCTGTCTTCAGGACAACTCCGTCTGAGCCGAGCTCCAGAGTTTCTAAGGCAATTTTTGCCTCTTTTGTGCTGGAGACTTCTGCGAGGAGTTTGGTTTTTCCTCTGGTTTTGGCGATGAGGTTCTCGAGGGGGATGATTTTCCAGTCTGGAGTGCCGACAATAACGTAGTCGGAGTTGAGTTCAGCCGCTTCTATGGCTGTCTCCTCATCCTTTTTTCCTGTGATAACGATTTTTACTGCCACGGTTTTGCCCTTAGCTTTCAACGTCTTGAGTTTTTCAGGGTCAAGGGCTGAAAGAACAACAGTATCTGCTTCTTCTGATGTTGAAGCAGTCTTGATTCCAGCTTTTTTGGCCTTCTCTACATCTTCTGGGTCAACCAGCACGGCATCGCAGGTTTTAGCAGCAGACTTTAGCAACTTAGTTTTCTGGGTTTCTGGAACAGATGAATCTATTTCTAGCCAGAGTTCCTTCATTTGGATTCACCAAGAATCTTCATAGCTTCAGAGACTGATGCGTTATCGTGGACGATTGCATTTAAGGCTTTGATCATTTTTGTGGGGTCGTTGTGCTGAAACACGTTCCGTCCGATAGAAAGTCCTGCACCGCCAGCGGCTACAGAATCTTTCACCATCTGCAGAACGTCCAGTGGGGTTTCAGCTTTGGGTCCACCAGCGATAATGACGGGAACATGGCAACTATCGATGACTTCTTTGAAGGATTCGGCGTCGCCGGTGTAGTTTGTTTTGATGATGTCGGCTCCCAGTTCTGCGCCTAAACGGGCTGCGTGAGCTACCACATCCACGGCATGGGGGTCTTTGATGTTTGGTCCTCGGGGATACATCATAGCCAGCAAGGGTATGCCAAAAGCATCGCATTCGCAGGCTACTTTTCCCATTGTTGACAGCATCTCAGTTTCATGTTCAGCGCCAACATTAACGTGAACCGAAACAGCATCGGCACCCAATCGGACAGCATCTGCTACTGAACCGATTTGTACTTTGTGGTTTGGGTGAGGACAACGTAATGTGATTCCGGACAGGTGTATGATTAGTCCAGTGTTTCCTGTGTCAACGGTTTTGGCGATGCCTCTGTTTATGACAACTGCATCAACGTCTCCCAGCAACAGCTTGTCAATGATGGCTTGCATGTTTACTAGTCCCTTGACTGGTCCGATTGTTACGCCGTGGTCCATGGGAACAATCACTGTCTTGTTGTCGCTTCGGAAGATTCGTCTTAGTCGCCTTTTTTTACCTGATTCCAAAGGTTTCATTCTCCTTTAGATGAACTTCTTTACCTTCAAGTATTCCGCGTTAAGGACGCCGCATCCAGCAGCGCCACGTATAGTATTGTGCCCCAAGGCAATAAATTTGACTCCATCGAGCACAGAGTCTCGTCGGATTCTGCCCACTACAGTGCTCATGCCCTTGCCCTCCATCCGGTCTAGTCTTGTTTGTGGACGATCTTTCTCCCACGTAACAACAACTGGCTTTTCTGGGGCAGAAGGAAGCTTCAATTCTTGGGGTTCGCCGACCCAGTTTTCCATAGCCTCAGCTACAGCAGCTGGCTCCGCATACTTCTTTGTCTCAACGAAGACAGCTTCTAGGTGCCCATCAATTGTTGGAACTCTGTGGCAGCTTGATGATACCTTGAAGTCCGCTGGCTCAGAGGCTGTGCCCAGAATCTTCTGTGTTTCAGACTCCATCTTGGGCTCTTCTCCTCCAATGTAGGGGATAACGTTGTCCACTATGTCCAAGGATGCTACGCCAGGGTATCCAGCGCCAGAGATTGCCTGCATTGTAGACACTATAACGCTTTTGATGCCGAACACATCGTAGATTGGCTTCAGAGGCAATGTTAGAACTGTTGTGCTGCAGTTGGGGTTTGTGATGATTGCTCCGTCCCAATTTCGGTTTCTGCGCTGCTCTTCAATGAGGCTGATGTGATCGCAGTTTATTTCAGGGTTCAGCATGGGAACGTCAGGGTCCATTCTGTGGGCTGACGCGTTGCTGACTATTACGTAGCCTGCGGCGGCGAAGTCCTCTTCGACTTTGCCCGCAACAGAGGATGGCAGTGCCGAGAACACGATGTCAACGTCTTTGACTGCTTTCGGTGATATGTCTACGACTTCCATTGGGGCGACGGCTTTGGGAATTGGCGTTGATTGTCGCCATCGGGATGCTTCACCGTATGTTCGTCCTTTGCTTCTTTCTGATGCTGCAACAGTTGTTACCTCGAACCAGGGGTGTCCCTCAAGTAGTTGGACGAAGATTTGTCCGACGTTGCCTGTTGCTCCTAATACAGCTGCTTTCAACATTTTCAGTCACCTTTCAATGCGTCTTTAACTAATTTTAGAGCTTTCTCTTTTTCTTCCCAGTCAACAAATAAAAGAATACTGGAAGTGATTGTCATGAGTCCAAAAATGTTTATACGGTTCACTCGCAGAGCCTCAGAAATTCTTCCTGTGAGACCCGGCGTCTTCTCTAAGCCTACCCCTTTGATTTTGAGGAAGGCTAACTGCATTCTGACAGACATAGCTAAAGTTTCCTCATGACTCAGTATCACATCATGAACATTCTCCAGAAGCACCTTGGAATTAGAGTTCTCGGATGCATAAAGAATCAAAGAGTCATAATTCAAGGACAAACCCAGCAGCTTTGCATGATTCTTCACTGTTTCAGCAAGCTCCTTTATGACCTGAGGATTCTCAGACACTCCCTTGCCTACAACAGTGATGGACATGCCAGAGGACGGATTTGCCAGCTCCACATCCAAGTCTCCTGAGAGGGCTCCCGTAATCAATGTTCCTTCCACATTCAGGTTGCCGTGACTGTGCTTAATTACCCTAACCTTCACTGAGGCATCCTTGTATCGCAGAGCTTTCCGATGAATGAATTTTGTTCCCGAATCCGCTAAGCCAACCAGAGTGCTTACATCAATTTGTGGAAGCCGCTGAGGAGAGGCTATCACCTTGGGGTCGGCAGACATGATTCCCTCAGCATCAGTGACGAGAATAAGCTCATCAACGTTTAGAGCCTTAGCTAAGATGAAGGCTGTTGTGTCGCTTCCTCCGCGTCCCAGCGTTGTTACTCGGTTGTCTTTTGTTCTGCCCACGAAACCAGCAATCACAGGAATAATGCCCTTCTCTACAAGAGGGAGCACATTCTGTTCAGCCCGCTCGTAGCAGACATCCAAGATTGGGTTCGCGTCCGAGAACAGGTCGTCTGTTATGATGGGCCATTCCGCGTCATGGGGATCTACGTAGCGGGAGTCTACGCCCTGTGCCTTTAGTGCCGCGGCGATTATTCTGATGCTGGTTCTTTCGCCCATGGCCAGAATCTCATCTAAGTCTTTCTTGTGTAGCTTGCCGTTGGAGCTGTTCTTTGCAGCATGAAAGAGTGTGTCGGTTGTTTTTCCCATAGCTGACACTATGACGGCTATTTGTGTACCTTTTTTTGCTTCTTCAGCAACTGCCGTAACTGCCCTCAATATCCTTTCGTGGTCGGAGAGGCTGGAGCCCCCAAATTTAACCACGATTCTTTTGCGGTTTTTTTCATTATTTTGTTTCATATCAACTAAACCCTCCAAGAAGCCCAGAAAGCTAAAGACGTTAAAGTTCAGCTACCTGGGCTTAGTTATAATAAAAATAGCCAAAGCTATAGAAGCGCCAAGAAGTGCTCATGGTAGTCGTCGAGTGGCTATTCATAGACCCAGTTTCCTTTAACAAAAAGAAGGAAACCAGCTTCTTATATAAAAAAATATCGTATACAAAAAACGGAGCAGGGAGACGACTTTAAAGTACGCCTTTGCCCTGTGATAGTTAATTGTTAGGCATATTTTTTGAGGTGTTCTTTTGCTTCGTTGACGCTCTGGAAACCGTATTTGATTTCGTTGAAGCTTTGCCTCAGTTTGATGACGTCCTTCTTCACTTCAGCAGGTGTCCGTTCGCCCTTTACCACTTCCAAGATAAGGGAACATATGTCTTCTATGTCGTTTGGTTTAAAGCCTCTGCGGGTTACATCTTGGAAACCGATTCTTAGGCCTGACGGGTCGCCACGGTTGTGCTGATTATCGTAGGGCAAAAGGTTCTTGTTCAAAACTATGTTGGCGTCCTCAAGGTTCGAAGCAATTTTCTGTCCTCCACCGTAGTCTCTGACATCAACAACAATCTGATGTGACATTGTGAAACCATTCTTTCTGCCCAACACCTTTATGCCGTTCTCAAACAGGCACTTGCCTGCAACCTGAGCATTTTTAATTGTCTGCTTAGCCAACTCGTTACCATACAGTTTCAGTTCCAAAGCCGCTAAACCTAAGGCAGGAAGCCTTCCAAGATGAGAATTAGAGGTAGTCATGGGAAAAACTGCCCGCTGCACCTTCTTGATTGCCTTCTTCATCCGCTCATCTTCACAGTTCGCGAGTATGACACCGCCTTGTGGTCCTGGAAAAGTCTTGTGGGTTGACGCAGTTATGAAGTCCACTCCGTCCCCAAAGGGGTCCTGAAATTCTCCGCCCGCAATCAATCCCAACACATGAGCCGCGTCGTATACAACGTAGGCTCCTGTGTCTTTGGCAACCTGTGCCAACTCTTTGACAGGGTGAGGGAACTGGAAGACGCTGCCTCCGAAAGTTACTATGCCTGGTCTAGTTCCGTCAATTATGGTGGCAGACTTTTCTGCGTTAATGTTTAGTTCGTCCACGTCGTAAGCATGATTGACTGTTTCTAACCCTAGGACTTTGCCTGCTAGACCAGAGTAGTCATGGGTAATGTGAGCTCCAGCGCTAAGAGGCAAAACCACCATGCGGTTATTTTTTGTTGCCGACGAGATGCCCTTAAATGTGGCAAGGTTGGCGTGGGTACCTGAAACGAGCCTAACGTCAGTCCAATTGCAGCCAAACAGGTCTTTCATCAGGTCTGCTGCGTAGTTCTCGATTTTGGTCATGTATTTTTGTCCTTGATAGTGCCTTGCTTTGACGTGTCCTCTTAGGTCGTTTTCGCCTTCAGCGTATCTGGACTCTAGGTCGTGGGTTTGGCTGAGTATCTCCTCTACTGCTGGAGATTTGAGTCCCTCGCTTGCAATCAGGTTTAGGCACTCTTTTCCTCTGTATTGTTCATGTGCTTCGCTGGCGTTAATCAGGCCAAGAGCTGACTTAAAGAATTCTTTTTCCACCATTGGTCTTCCTCTCAGAATCTTATGGGCATCTTGTTGGTTTTGAGCATTACGTGACTTATTTATATTTTCTTCACAAGGAAAACTGCAACATCTTTTGCTACTTTGAGGGACTTGCGTGATGGTTAGCATGAAATCTGTGACATTATCGGCAGTCAATATTTTGATTTCATAAAGCTTTTTTTTATTTTCATTACTGATTTAAGTGGTGGAAACATTGAGCAAAAGGAAACTACACTACGGAGTACGCCTAACAACTGATCAATTGAAGTATCTGAGGACCGTGGGGAAGCCTTCCGAGTGGATAAGGGAAGCAGTAGACGAGAAGAAACGACGCGAAGAAAAGAACCGCAGAAAATAGACCACAGAGAAACAGAAAAAATCAGCAACAGAGTAGATTTCAACACGAACCCAACATCCAAACCAAGAAGCATCGTTCTTTGGACAGGGGTTCAACGTTTTGTGAAACACACACAGCTCCTAACAATCAACCACAAAAAAGGACAAGAATGTATCCCAGAATGCAGATATTTCCTGAAAAGCGACTTATTTCAATTGCAACCTTTCGCGACGAAGTTTCATTTGTCATCCATCTTACTAACGTTGCCCAGTAACCGGTATATTAGGAACCTAATAGCAGCAGATTGTTGAAAACAGTATTTTTTCAGGAAAAACCAAAAAGAAAACAGCAAACTTGCTTGATATTTCCTTTCCCACCCACCGCAATCAAACTCTTGAGAATAAATAGGTAGAAAAAATCAAAAGATTTCTGTCGGAAAAGTTTTTTTTGAGAAGCTTTTTCCTCAAGAAAGTGTCGGATTCATTAAAGATTACAGTTTTTAGTCCGACACATTTTTATATGTGGTCTGTGAAAGGCTCTCATCGAGAGTGATTACGTGTCGGAATATGACGGCAAGAAACCGGAAACAAGAGAAGAGTTCATCAAGTTGTTGGCGAACGCCAAGAAAGAGGAAAGGAAATCAAGAAGGTCTCAGGGCAGCAGGTCGGCAAAACCGACAATTAAGGGCACTGCCGAGATTTTGGGGATTCACCGTGACACTCTGTATCAGTGGATGAGAGAGTTTGATGTTGACTTTTCAGAAGTTAATGAAAGACAACTAGTTTTTGAAGAAGCCATGAAGTCCAAAGAGTCCACATATCTAATTGGCGAAGCATTGATGGGCGAGGGAAACGAAATTGCTCATGTTGATTTGCTGATTGGAGACAAAACAGGACCCATCGGGCAAGCCTTCGCTAACGGCTTGTCAAACCTGTCTGCTGGACACACGCCCCTTCTTGCAGTTATCAGACCGAATCTTCCACCTAAGCCCCACACTCTTCTGGTGCCAAAGGTTACTGTGAAGAATATGGATGATACAGGAAAGATTTTTGGTCCTGCTCAGGCAGCTGTGGCAAAGGCTGTTGCTGACTCTGTGGAGGAAGGAATTATTCCTGAGGATAAGGTTGACGATTGGGTAATCATATGCAGCGTCTTCATTCACCCTCAGGCTAAGGATTATCGCAGCATCTACCACTACAATTATGGTGCCACAAAGCTGGCGTTGCAGAGAGCCTTAGATAATTATCCGACGCTAAAGAAGATCATGTATGACAAGGATAGGGCAAAGCATCCGATAATGGGCTTCAAGGTGCCTAGACTATGGAGACCACCCTACTTGCAGATAGCCCTCGACAATCCTAATGTGGAAGGCATCAAGAAGGTTGTAAGTGAACTGCCAGAAAGCGACAGAATCATACTAGAAGTCGGCACACCCCTGCTAAAGAAGTATGGCGTGAACGTTATCCGTGACCTGAGAAAAATAGCAAAAGACATGTTCATCGTAGCAGACCTAAAGACGCTGGATGTCGGAAAAGTCGAAGTTGACATGGCCTATGAAGAAACAGCCGACGCCGTAGTAGTTGCAGGGTTAGCAACACCAGAAACCATCGACAAATTCATCAAAGAAGCAAAAAGGCTAGGAATCTACGCCATAATGGACCTGATGAACGTCGACGACCCTGTTGCAAAGCTAAAGTCACTGAAAAGATTGCCCGATGTTGCGATTCTGCACCGAGCCATAGACGCAGAGAAAACAGGCAAATCACGATGGGAACTGATCAAGGAAATGAAGCAGACTTTCCCTAACCAGAAATTCTTGATAGCTGTTGCTGGCGGAATTACGCCTGATACAGCCCCTGAAGCCTTGGCAAACGGAGCAGACATCATCATTGTCGGACGATACATAACACAATCCAAGGACGTGGAGCGGGCAACCAGAGAATTTCTGAAGAGCACACGCGAAATGGCTCAAGACATAGACCTTTTCAGGGTCCACGTAGAATAAGGGAACAAAATCCCTTCTTCTCTTTTCTTTTTTGTTTTTTCTATCTTTTTTTGGCTATTGCATCGATTTCCAGTAGCACTCCAGAAAAAAGACCTGCCTGTACTGTGGAACGTGCTGGCGGACTTTTGTCAAAGTATTTGCTATAGACCATGTTGAAAGCTTGAAAGTCGTTGAGGTCACTGAGGAACACCGAGGTTTTCACAACATCATCCAGTGTTAGCTCGATGCTTTCGAGAATATTCTGTAGGTTCTCCATCACCTGAACGGTCTGTGTTTCTATTCCACCCTCAACAATCTTTGATGATGTGGGGTCAAGGGGAATTTGTCCAGAGATGAAGACGAAATCGCCGCTGATTACTGCCTGTGAGTATGGACCTACAGGCTTGGGAGCCTTTTCTGTGAAAACAATTCGTTTAGTCAAGTGTATCATGCCTCATTATGGTCTCGGTTAAAAGAGAATATATGGTTTGGGAAAACTTTGGTTCGGTATTACGTTTTATGAGGCGACTTCGCTGAATCAAGATTTTGCTTTGTATCTTAGAAAAAAACATATATTTCGATGAACAAATAGTAGTTCTCAGGGTTAGAAATGAAAAAACATAGCCCTTTAATGATTATTTTTTCAATTTTTGTTACATTAACTGTTATTTCTTCAAACGTAGTGGAGGCTGCTGAAATATGGAGCCAGACATACGGAGGACCAGGAGACGAACATGCAGAGGCTGTGGTTCAGGCAAACGATGGAGGATACGCCATACTAGGCCACACAACATCGTTTGGTGCAGGAGAAAAAGATTGTTGGTTGATTAAAACTGACGCGTTTGGTAACATGGAATGGAACAAAACATACGGAGGAACAGAATGGGATTTTGGACAGTCTTTGATTCAAACAAGCGACGGAGGATATGTCATAGTAGGTTCCACAGCGTCGTTTGGTGCAGGAAACGATGACTGTTGGTTAATTAAGACCAATTCAGAGGGAAACACAGAATGGAACAAAACATACGGAGGAACAGAAATGGATTTTGGACAGTCTTTGATTCAAACAAGCGACGGAGGATATGTCATAGCAGGTGCCACAGG